>NZ_JAOWHQ010000068.1:131584-270947 GCF_030332565.1 Citrobacter sp. Cpo109 | reverse complement strand
GGCTTTGTTGAATAAATCGAACTTTTGCTGAGTTGAAGGATCAGATCACGCATCTTCCCGACAACGCAGACCGTTCCGTGGCAAAGCAAAAGTTCAAAATCACCAACTGGCCCACCTACAATAAAGCCCTCATCAACCGTGGCTCCATAACTTTCTGGCTGGATGATGAAGCTATTCAGGCCTGGTATGAGTCGACAACGCCTTCATCACGGGGAAGACCTCAGCGCTATTCTGATCTCGCCATCACCACCGTTCTGGTCATTAAACGCGTGTTCAGGTTGACCCTGCGGGCTGCACAGGGTTTTATTGATTCCATTTTTACACTGATGAATGTTCCGTTGCGCTGCCCGAATTACACCAGTGTCAGCAAGCGCGCAAAGTCGGTTAATGTCAGTTTCAAAACGTTCACCCGGGGTGAAATCGCGCATCTGGTGATTGATTCCACCGGGCTGAAGGTCTTTGGTGAAGGCGAATGGAAAGTCAAAAAACACGGCAAAGAACGCCGTCGTATATGGCGAAAGTTGCATCTGGCAGTTGACAGCAACACACATGAAATCATCTGTGCAGACCTGTCGCTGAACAATGTGACGGACTCAGAAGCCTTCCCGGGTCTTATCCGGCAGACTCACAGAAAAATCAGGGCAGCATCGGCAGACGGCGCTTACGACACCCGGCTCTGTCACGATGAACTGCGGCGTAAGAAAATCAGCGCGCTTATCCCTCCCCGAAAAGGTGCGGGTTACTGGCCCGGTGAATATGCAGACCGTAACCGTGCAGTGGCTAATCAGCGAATGACCGGGAGTAATGCGCGGTGGAAATGGACAACAGATTACAACCGTCGCTCGATAGCGGAAACGGCGATGTACCGGGTAAAACAGCTGTTCGGGGGTTCACTGACGCTGCGTGACTACGATGGTCAGGTTGCGGAGGCTATGGCCCTGGTACGAGCGCTGAACAAAATGACGAAAGCAGGTATGCCTGAAAGCGTGCGTATTGCCTGAAAACACAACCCGCTACGGGGGAGACTTACCCGAAATCTGATTTATTCAACAAAGCCAAACTGGAATGATTCATTGGCGGTGTGGGAAAGCGTTTTACAGGAAGAGCCTGATAACGTGGATGTACGCACCGGCTGGATAATGACGTTGGCGGATGCGCGCTACAACCAACAAGCCCTTACTGAAGCGAATAAATGGGCTCAGGCACATCCGGGCGCAGATTCCGACGCGCTACTTGCCTACGTATATCATTCTCAGGGGAAAAACTGGGATGCGCTGTTGGTTGCCAGCCAGGCGGATGATGTTGATCCAGGCAATAAAAATGCAAAATCCACGCTGCTATCTGCGCTGTCGGCGAACCGCGTTTCCGGACCCGCTTTAAATATGGCGGAGGTCGTTCCCACGGCTGATCCAGTGAAGCGCCGTCTTGAGCTTGATGCGGCGGCCGAAATGGTCCGATCCTCTTATACGTCCGCACGTAATGAAGAAGAACGTTTTATCGTAGCGGATAAAGCGTTGGCCCGTTATGACCAACTATTGGCGGCCTGGAAAGATGAGCCGTCTGCGCAGAATGATGTCCGTCGGGCGAGAATTGACCGTATGGGTGCCCTGTTGGTGCGTAAGCGTACTGCCGAAGTGATTGATGAGTATGACTCCCTTTCTGCAAGCGGTGAAGTACCAAACTATGCAAAACGCTGGGTGGCATCAGCATGGTTAAGCGAACGTCAGCCGGAAAAAACCGAAGCGATGCTGGCGAGCATCTTCTACCCGAATGGACCTATCCCGGTGACGCCGCTCAGTCCTGAGGATCAACAAGATCTGTTCTACGCGCACATTGATAATGAAAACTTCGATGCTGCCAAAAAACAAGTCGATGATTTGATCAAAGAGAGTCCGTATCTGCGGCGTATCTATGGCTCGCCAACGCCGCAGCCTAACGATAACTGGCTGCTCGGACAGTCGCTACTGACGCAATATCATATCGCTGCCAATGAACTGCCAGAGGCAGAAAAGCTCGCAGAGCATCTGGCACGAACAGGCTCTGGTAACCAGGGATTGCGCATATCTTATGCCTCTGTGCTTGAAGCGCGTGGATTGCCGCATGCGGCGGAGAAAGAGCTTAAGCTGGCGGAAGTAATTGAGCCAAGCAACCTGGAGCTGGAACGTCAGCAGGCTTACGTTGCACTGGATCTTCAGGAGTGGAAACAGGCAGATGAACTGACGGATGACGTTATTGCCCGTAGCCCGGATGATGAAGCGACGCTGCGCCTCGCGCGAATTCGTGATGTCCACAAAATGTCGGAAGTGCGTATTAGTGGAACGCAGGGGATCTCGTCCGATAGCCCGGTCAGCGGTAAGAATGATTTCAACATCAACACGGCTATTTACAGTCCGCCGATTAATGACAACTGGCGACTGTTTACCGGATTCAACTTTGCTACCGGTGAATTTGAGGAAGGGAAGGGCATCAGCCGCGATCTGGCGGCGGGTGCAGAATGGACTTCCCGCGATTATTGGGCGGAAATGGAAGTGTCTGGCCGAAATTATGGCGATGGTCAGAAGATTGGTGGGCGTCTATCCGGTTGGCATGACTTCAATGACAACTGGCGCGTTGGTGGTTCGGCCGAGCGCCTCTCTCGCAATACCCCGTTGCGCGCGCTGCGTAGTGGCGTGTATGCCAACGGCGGCGATATGTTTGTTCGCTGGTATCAAAACGAACGACGTGAATATCAACTGTCGTTTGCCGCATCACATTTCTCGGACGGTAACGATCGCATCGAATACGGACTCAGCGGAAAAGAGCGCATGTGGACCACGCCACGCTTCACGCTGGACTTTACGCCGGGCATTGGCGGGAGCACCAACACCAAAGAAAATGTGCCGTATTACAACCCGAAGAGTGATTTTTCGGTTGTCCCTGGCCTGAGCGCAGAGCAGGTTCTTTACCGCCACTATGATACTGTCTGGACGCAGCAAGGTCTGGCTGGCGTAGGTGGCTACTGGCAGCAAGGTGAAGATGCAGGCGCTATCGTCCAGGTGGGATACGGGCAACGGCTTAAATGGAACAACGTCGTAGACGGCGGGGTGATGCTGATTTGGGATAAACGCCCCTATGACGGTAAACGTGAGCGGAATATCTCCCTCGCTTTCGATTTAAATGTCAGGTTTTAAGGATTGTTCATGCTGAAAAGATGCCTGTGGCTTAGCGCATTAATCGCTGGCTGGTTGATGATTACCGCGTGCAGCAGCGCGCACAATACAACGCCTCGCTATGTTCCTCCCGGGGAGAGAACACCGCTGACGGCGGATCATCCGTGGCCGAAAAATAGCTTTCTGGTGCTCGGCTACCATGATGTGGAGGATGGTGCAGCCGACCAGCGCTACCTCTCTGTGCGTACTAGCGCGTTGAGCGACCAAATGGCCTGGCTGCGTGATAATGGCTATCAGCCGATCAGCGTGCAGCAAATTCTGGACGCCCATGACGGTAAAATTGTACTGCCGGAAAAAGCGGTATTACTCACCTTTGACGACGGGTATAGCAGTTTTTATACCCGCGTCTGGCCATTGCTGAAAGCCTACAACTGGCCTGCGCTCTGGGCGCCAGTAGGCAGTTGGGTTGATGCGCCAGCCAACAAAAAAGTCGATTTTGGTGGCTTAATGACCGCGCGAGACAAATTCGCCACCTGGAAAATGGTCGAAGAAATGGGGAAATCGCCGTTGGTGGAAGTCGGTGCGCACACCTGGAACTCGCACTTTGGCGCTGAGGCCAACCCGCAGGGGAGTAAAGAGCCCGCTGTGGCGAACCGCCTGTATGATAAGAAAACTGGCACTTACGAAACGGACGAACAGTACACACGACGTATTAACACGGATATCTCTCTGATCACTAACAAGATCAAAGCGGTGACCGGAAAATCGCCGCGTGCGTGGGTATGGCCTTACGGCGCAGCCAACGGTACAACGTTAAACCTGGCCAAAGAGCATGGCTATAAGATGGCCTTTACGCTTAATGAGGGGTTGGCGAATGCCGCGTTTCTCGACGATATTCCGCGCGTGCTGATCTCTGATAACCCATCCCTTAAGCGCTTTGCCAGTCAGGTCGCTCAGGTCCGTGAACCACAGACGATGCGCGTGATGCATGTCGATCTGGATTACGTGTATGACAAAGACCCTGCTCAGCAGAAGCGAAATATCGATAAGCTGATCCAGCGCGTTTATGACATGCGTATTTCTCATGTCTTCCTGCAGGCGTACGCCGATCCGCAGGGCGACGGGAATATTCGCGAGGTCTATTTCCCCAACCGCTGGCTGCCGATGCGTGCCGATCTCTTTAACTATATCTCCTGGCAGTTACAAACGCGGGCTGGGGTGACGGTGTATGCCTGGATGCCGGTTCTGGCTTTCGATCTCGACGCGTCCATTCCACGCGTAACCGCATGGGATCCGAAAACGGGACGCACTGCTATCAATCACGAAAACTATGTTCGTCTCTCGCCCTGGGACAGCGAAGCGCGCAAACGCATCACTGAAATCTATGAAGACCTGGCGAAGCACGCCAGCTTCAAAGGTATTTTGTTCCATGACGATGCTTTCCTGACGGATTTTGAAGATGCGTCACCGGAGGCGTTAGCCGCCTACCGTGCCGCAGGGCTTCCAGGCAGTATCGAGCAAATACGTAATAATCCTCAGGCGTTCGAGCGCTGGACTCGCCTGAAAAGTAAGATGCTTATTGACTTCACCAAACAACTGACCCGGACGGTGCGTAATATTCGCGGTCCACAGGTGCAAACTGCGCGCAATATTTACGCCATGCCGGTACTGGAGCCTGAAAGTGAAGCCTGGTTTGCACAAAACCTGAATGATTTCCTCAATACCTATGACTGGACGGCGCCGATGGCGATGCCATTCATGGAACAAATCCCGGCCAATGATGCCAACGCATGGCTTGACCGACTGGTGAATGCCGTTGCACAAACCCCTGGGGCGCTGGATAAAACCGTGTTTGAACTGCAGGCACGAGACTGGCGTAAATCCGGGGATCAGGCTGAAATCAGCGGAAAACAAATAGCCGAATGGATGCGCCAGCTGAAATTAAGCGGTGCAGGTAACTACGGCTATTACCCGGATGATTTCATCAGCGACAAACCTGAGATGTCAGAGATTCGCTCGACGTTCTCCTCATACTGGTATCCGCAAAAATGACCGATCGCATTATTGCTTTCCTGATACTTTGCCTGATGTTCAGCCTGCCGTTTGGCGTGGCTGTCATCTTTACAGGTGAAGTGATGTTGAACTTCGTCTTCTTCTGGCCTTTGTTCATGTCTGCTTTGTGGATAAGCGGCGGGGTCTATTTCTGGTTTTACCGTGAACGTCACTGGAAATGGGGAGATGACACGCCACCACCAACTCTGCCGGGGAATCCACTGGTTTCCATTCTGATCCCCTGTTTTAACGAAGGGATCAACGCGCGTGAAACCATTGAGGCAGCACTGGCACAGCGATATAAGAATATCGAAGTGATCGCCATCAACGATGGTTCGACGGATGACACTCACGACGTGCTGGAACAACTGGCAGTGGAATACCCCAGCCTACGGGTGATTCATCTGGCTGAAAACCAGGGTAAAGCGCTGGCGCTCAAGACCGGTGCGGCCGCGGCGCGCAGTGATTACCTGGTGTGTATTGATGGCGATGCGTTACTGGATCGTGATGCCGTTGCCTATATTGTGGCTCCGCTGATCCAGTTCCCGCGCGTTGGTGCGGTGACGGGGAACCCGCGTATTCGAACCCGCTCTACGTTAATCGGTCGTGTGCAGGTCGGTGAGTTCTCTTCCATTATCGGCTTAATTAAGCGTACTCAGCGAGTCTATGGGCAGATCTTTACCGTTTCCGGCGTAGTTGCGGCGTTTCGTCGTCGCGCGTTGGCCGAGGTCGGTTACTGGAGCCCGGACATGATCACCGAAGATATCGATATCAGCTGGAAGCTGCAATTGCGCCACTGGTCGGTATTCTTTGAGCCGCGCGCTCTGTGCTGGATCCTGATGCCTGAAACATTAAAAGGGCTATGGAAGCAGCGTTTGCGCTGGGCGCAGGGTGGTGCAGAGGTGTTTATCGTTAACATGCGTCGCCTGTGGTCGTGGGAGTTCCGCCGCATGTGGCCGCTGTTTCTTGAGTTCTGTTTTTCTACCGCCTGGTCGTTTGCCTATGCGATCAGTATCGTGCTGTTCCTGTTAGGGCTGATGATCCCGATGCCGGACTCGCTGTATGTACAGCATCTGTTCCCGCCAGCCTTTACCGGACTTATCCTCGGCGTGGTGTGCTTGCTGCAGTTTGCGGTGAGCCTGATGATTGAACGACGCTATGAAAAAGGCATTGGCGCCTCGTTGTTCTGGATTATCTGGTTCCCGGTGGTGTACTGGATGCTAAGCCTGTTCACCACGCTGGTCGCGTTCCCGAAAGTGATGCTCAAACGCAAACGTGGCAGAGCGCGTTGGGTGAGTCCTGACCGCGGTATTGGGAGGATCGAATCATGAACCAGCCACTGATCTTCACGGAGCGGCGTTTGCTGCCGCGCATCATCGATGTGTTGTTGACGGCCATCGCATGGGTTGGATTTATCTATTTGATCTATAAAGGGCTGATCACAGCCCTGGCGCATTCGCCGTATATGGGGGTGCGACCCTTTTTCACCACGCTGGATACGGTCACGTTTTATATCCTTGTCGCCCTGGTCAACGGCCTGGTGCTGATTGGCTGGGCGAAGTACAACCAGTTTCGTTTTCGGGTCGAACGCCGCAGTCGCAGACCCGGGCTTGAAGACCATGAGCTGGCAGAAAGTTTGCGTATTACCCGGGAGCTAGTTACGGAACTGAACAAGGCGAGGGTGCTGACGGTCCACCATCATGAGAATGGCGAAATCAGTCATATCGATGTGGACAGGGATATTGCCGATAACCGCCTCCCGCCGCCGACGCCTGCGATGCTGGAGTATTTGCCGCCAGAGCCGCAGCCGTCGATACAGAAAAAGCCTGAATGATATTTCTGCTTTCAGCCACTTCCTTCAGCCTCGCATAGGTCTATGATTAGACCCAGACAATAAAAAAATGCGAGGCAATGTCGTGGATAAGGAACTACTGGATGCAGGTTACCGGGCCTATACCGGCGAGAAGATTGACGTCTACTTCAACACGGTGATGTGTCAGCATTCGGGCAATTGCGTGCGGGGAAGCGCGAAGCTGTTTAACCTGAAACGTAAACCGTGGATTATTCCGGATGAAGTGGACGTTGCCACGGTCATCAAGGTCATCGATACCTGTCCGAGCGGTGCGCTGAAATATCGCCAAAAATGAGTGAGGGAAGCATGGAAATTCTTGCAGGCCATAACAAGTTTTATGTCAATGATGCTGAGGGCAACCAAGTTGCCGAGATTGTTTTCGTGCCGACGGGCGAGCATCTGAGCATCATTGAACATACCGATGTCGATCCCAGCCTGAAAGGTCAGGGCGTCGGCAAACAGCTGGTGGCGAAAGTGGTAGAGAAGATGCGCGCTGAAAACCGCAAAGTTATTCCGCTGTGCCCGTTTGCCAAACATGAATTTGATAAAACCCGCGAGTACGACGATATCCGCGCCTGATTATCTTATATGCACTGGAAGGTATAACAGCCATCCGGTGCATCACGCCCGATGCAGTAAATCCTGATAAATCCCTGTCAGTATCCCTTGTGGGCCAAACTCTTTTTTAATCCACTGAGTGACACGACCGGTTGCCGAATGCTGGGTTGCCAAAAGCATTCGTGAATCCTGACGTGGGTTGTGGATCTGCCGTGTCACCAGCAACGACTTTTCCATCGCCTCGCGCACCATATAGTCTGGCAGAAAACCGATTCCCTCCCCCAGGATCTGGCACTGGCACTTGGTATTAAAATCGGGAACCAGAATCGACTCTTGACCGTGTAACAGCCAACCAACCTTCTTGTTGATGGTGTGTGCGGTGTCTTCCACCATGATGTTCGGGTACAGGCGCAGTTGGCTCTCAGAGATGGGTTCAGGCATAAACGCCAGCGGATGATCCGGGGCAATCGCAAATGACCAACGGATCGCGCCGATCTCGGTGTAATCAATTCCGCCGCCGTCCAGTAACGTATCGGGCGCGCCAATGGCGATATTGGCCAGGTTGTTGATGATCGAATCCCAGACGCCGTTATACACCTCGGTGGTGACGGTTATCTGGCAGGTCGGAAACTGCTTTTTGAGCACCTGTAATAGCCGGGCAGTGTGCTGTGGGGTATACAACAGCTGGTTAATGCAGATGCGTACCCGGGCTTCAATGCCCTGAGCGATGGTATCAATGCTGCGCTTGATGGCGTGGAAGTCATTCAGCAGGTCAGTTGCTTTGCGAAAGAGATAGCGCCCGGACTCGGTCAGCTCAATGCTGCGAGTACTGCGGGTAAACAGCACCACGTCGAGACCCATTTCCATGCGCTTGATGGTGTAACTAATTGCCGATGTGGTTAAGCCAAGCTCCTCCGCCGCCTTGCTGAAACTGCTATAGCGGGCAGCCATCGTAAATGCCAGTAGGTTTTCCTCGGTAAATATTGAATTCATCTTTCTCCCCTCCGGCAACAATGCGCATCCGCAACACGATGATTGTTGAATGTATTTGTAATCCTTATACAGAGCAATCAGTTTTGAACAGAATTTAACACTAGTTTTACATTTGGTTTGAAGGCAATCACACTTCTGTATTTTAATTGCAGGCCGCTATCCGTGCAGCATACCGCCTGATTTCCCGGACTACTGATTAGTGGCTAAAAGGGCCACAGCCATAAGGGAAAGATTGCACTACAGCACGTTTTGTCCTCATTGTTAAAATTGATTCAATAATCGATGCGCTAACGATGAATGAAATTTAAGCGGATGTTATTCTCTGCACTCTGTTGCTATTCTCAGGTTATCGGATATTTAAAAAGTCTAAAAAACTGCAGGAGAGCGATTATGTCAGAGAAAGAACTCATTACTGAATTTCTGCTGGCGGCAGAACAGGGCAATGTCGATGGATTAAAATCCTGTCTGGCAAAAAATGTGGATATTAACGCCACCAACCGCCAGGGGCGAACTGCCATTATTATTGCCAGCCTGAATAAACATTATGACTGTGTTTCTTTATTGATTGCTGCGGGTGCCGATATTAATAAACAAGATCAAACTTGTTTTAACCCCTTCCTGATTAGCTGCCTGACGAATGATTTAACGCTGTTGCGTACGGTATTACCAGCTAACCCCGACCTCAATTGCCTGAGCCGTTTTGGCGGCGTCGGTATTACGCCAGCCAGCGAAAAAGGCCATGTCGAGATCGTGCGTGAGCTGCTGCTGCGTACCGATATCAATGTCAACCATACTAATTTTGTTGGCTGGACGCCGCTCCTGGAAGCCATCGTGCTGAATGACGGTGGTGCGAAGCAGCAGGAGATCGTTAAGCTGCTGCTCGACCATGGCGCAAACCCGCACATGACGGATAAATACGGTAAAACCCCGCTGGAACTGGCGCGAGAGAAAGGGTACCACGAAATTGCCGAGCTGCTGATTGCGGCCGGAGCCTGACACAGGAGCGCCATTATCGCTACGCCATCACGGCGATGCGTACGGGCGCTAACCGCAGACAGCTCGTTTCTCACTTTCCGGGGAACGGGACAGGTTGAACAGGTTTTTTCTCACGCGGTAAACCTGTTGATACCCGAACAGCAGCGGCTGTTGACGTTACTGAGTGAAGATTGTGATAACGCACCTAACAGCTGTCGGTTGGCGCTGACGCATTGTGAAGACCTGTTTCACCCCGGTGAGCGGGTCAATTTTAGCGGGTCGGGAATAGTTGTTGGCAATGATAAATGGATAGAAACCGCCGGTTGCCTGCTGTGGCGAATACCACGGTGGACATCTGATGCAGCAAGCCTTGCCGCAGTCGGCTGGCAGCATTGGGAAGAAGTTATCCGCCAACAGCTAAAAAGCGACGACACATTATTTCTGTACCGGGGTGACAATCCGTTTTATCAGGAAATCACCCGTCAATTACTCAACCGCCGACAAACATTACTGACGGCGTTGCGTACAGGAGAAAATATTACTACGGCGGTCAGCCATTTAATTGGTTTGGGGATAGGGCTGACGCCTTCATCGGATGATTATTTAGTAGGTTTAAGCACCATTTTATTTATTCCCGGACATCCGCTGAGGAAATATCGAGACGATTTTTTAGCAGCATTACAACGTGCCGGAAATAATACAACGCTACTCAGCAAAATAACGCTAGAGGAAGCATTTAATCAGCGTTATCGGGAAAGCATCGGACGGCTGCTGAACCAATTTATTACTGAGCAACAACCCGTTTCTACGCAATATATTACTGACATTAAAAATATCGGCTCAAGTTCTGGCTGCGACATGCTGTATGGCATGGCGGATGCCTGCGCCCTGAGCCACAGGTCCGGAGGGAATTATGTCGATCAGGATAGTTGTTAAAAAGAACACGTATTTTGATTCTGTCTCACTGATGTCTATCTCTACGCGCGCAAATAAGCTTGATGGCGTTGAGCAGGCATTCGTGGCTATGGCGACAGAAATGAATAAGGGCGTGCTGAAGAATCTCGGCCTGCTGACGCCTGAGCTGGAAGAGGCGAAAAGTGGCGATCTGATGATTGTCATTAAAGGTGCCAGCGAGGCGGCGAACGACCAGACGCTGGTGGCGATTGACGATCTGTTTACGCATAAAGAGCAGGGTGGCCAGCATGAAGCGCACTATGCCACGCTTGCCAGCGCGAAGAAGCATGTTCCTGACAGCAATCTGGCGGTGATCTCAGTCAATGGCCTGTTTGCCGCGCGTGAAGCGCGCCAGGCGCTGCAAAATAACCTCAATGTGATGCTGTTCTCTGACAACGTCTCTCTTGAGGACGAGCTGGCGCTTAAGCAGCTGGCGCATGAAAAAGGGCTGTTAATGATGGGGCCCGATTGCGGAACCGCCATCATTAACGGTGCGGCGCTGTGTTTTGGCAACGCGGTGCGTCGCGGCAACATCGGAATTATTGGTGCCTCCGGTACCGGCAGCCAGGAGCTGAGCGTACGCATTCACGAATTTGGCGGCGGGATTTCCCAGCTAATTGGCACAGGTGGACGCGATCTGAGTGAAAAGATTGGCGGCCTGATGATGCTTGATGCGATTGGCATGCTGGAGGCCGATCCGCAAACTGAGATCATCGCACTTATCTCCAAACCGCCTGCGCCAGCGGTGGCGCACAAGGTGCTGGAACGTGCACGCGCCTGTCATAAGCCCGTGGTGGTGTGTTTCCTCGGACGTGAAGCCGCGCCTGCGGATGAAAAAGGTCTGCAGTTTGCCCGCGGTACTAAAGAAGCGGCGCTGAAAGCGGTACTGCTGACCGGCGTGAAAAAAGAGAGCCTGGACCTGCATCCACTTAACTGGCCGCTGATTGAAGAGGTTCGCGCCCGTCTGACCCCGCAACAAAAGTACATCCGTGGCTTGTTCTGTGGCGGCACGTTGTGCGATGAGGCGATGTTTGCTGCCATGGAAAAACATGCCGAAGTTTACAGCAACATTCATCCGGATCCGGCATTCCGCCTGAAAGATCTCAACCGCAGCGTGGCGCATACCTTCCTGGATTTCGGTGATGACGATTTTACCAATGGCAAACCGCACCCGATGATCGATCCCACCAACCGCATTAGTCGTCTGTTGCAGGAAGCGCGCGATCCTGAAGTTGGCGTGATCGTGATGGACTTCGTCCTTGGATTTGGATCACATGAAGATCCGGTTGGCGTGATGCTCGATGCGATCGTTGAAGCCAAAGCGATCGCCGCCGCAGACGGTCGTCCGCTTGAGATCCTCGGCTATGTGCTGGGAACCGATCTTGATACGCCGTCGCTGGAAAAACAGTGTCAGATGCTGACCGACGCCGGGGTTATCTGGGCGAGCAGTAGCACCAACACCGGATTGCTGGCGCGTGAATTTATCTGTAAAGGGGAGGAAGCCTGATGAGCCAGACACTGTTTAACCAGCCGCTGAACGTGATTAACGTTGGCATCGCAATGTTCAGCGATGACCTGAAAAAGCAGAACATACCGGTGACTCAGCTCGACTGGACGCCGCCGGGGCAGGGCAACATGCAGGTCGTGGCCGCGCTGGACGACATTGCCGATTCGCCGCTGGCAGACAAAATCGCGGCCGCTAACCAGCAGGCGCTGGAACGTATTATCCAGTCGCATCCGGTGCTGATTGGCTATGACCAGGCGATCAACGTCGTGCCGGGCATGACCCGTAACACCATCCTGCACGCCGGGCCGCCAATCCGCTGGGAAAAAATGTGCGGCGCAATGAAGGGGGCGGTAACCGGGGCGCTGGTCTTTGAAGGGCTGGCGAAAGATCTGGATGAAGCCGCGGAACTGGCCGCCTCGGGTGAAATCATCTTCTCTCCGTGCCACGAGCATGACTGTGTCGGCTCGATGGCGGGCGTGACATCGGCATCGATGTTTATGCACATCGTCGAGAACAAAACCTATGGCAACCGCGCATATACCAATATGAGCGAGCAGATGGCGAAGATCCTGCGCATGGGCGCGAACGATCAGAGCGTTATCGATCGATTGCACTGGATGCGCGATGTGCTGGGACCGATGCTGCGCGACGCTATGAAGCTGGCGGGCGAAATCGATCTGCGTCTGATGCTGGCGCAGGCGCTGCACATGGGTGATGAGTGCCATAACCGCAACAACGCCGGGACGGCGCTGCTGATTCAGGCGCTGACGCCGTGGATTATTCAGACCGGTTATCCGGTTGAGCAGCAACGTGAGGTGTTCGAGTTCGTCCTTAGTAGTGATTACTTCTCCGGACCGACCTGGATGGCGATGTGTAAAGCCGCAATGGACGCTGCGCACGGTATTGAATACAGCACCGTGGTGACGACGATGGCGCGCAACGGCGTTGAGTTCGGTCTGCGCATTAGCGGCTTACCGGGCCAGTGGTTTACCGGTCCGGCGCAGCAGGTGATTGGGCCGATGTTTGCGGGCTATAAGCCGGAAGATTCCGGACGTGATATCGGCGATAGCGCGATCACCGAAACCTACGGCATTGGCGGTTTCGCTATGGCGACGGCACCGGCCATCGTAGCGCTGGTGGGCGGTACGGTCGAAGAGGCCGTTGATTTCTCGCGCCAGATGCGTGAAATCACTCTCGGCGAAAACCCCAACGTCACCATTCCGCTGCTTGGTTTTATGGGCGTACCGACCGCTATCGATATTACGCGCGTAGGCAGCACTGGCATTCTGCCGGTGATCAACACCGCTATTGCGCACAAAGACGCGGGGATCGGCATGATCGGCGCCGGAATAGTTCACCCGCCGTTCGCCTGTTTTGAAAAGGCGATCCTCAACTGGTGCGACCGCTACTGCCAATAACAATAACCGGGGCTAACGCGGTTAGCCCCACAGTAGCGAAGCGAAAAACGTTGCTTACCTGCAGGGCTGGGCGATCTCCGCGATCGCAAACGATGCTTAACCTGTTAAGGATATTCCATGAACAGCATAAAACTAGAATGGAAACGTGGTGACTGGGCGGCTTACTTTGGGCTGATGACCAACAACCTGACTAACCTGCTGACAATGATGGGACTACTCATTTTTGTCGTCGGGATCCCTACCGAAATTGTCTATGGTCGCATTGCGCCTGCCTTTGGTCTGGCGGTGCTGGTGGCCAGCGTCTGCTACGCCTGGTTTGGCCTGCAGATGGCAAAGCACACCGGGCGTAACGACGTAACGGCGCTGCCGTCCGGACCAAGTGCACCGTCAATCTTCACCGTGACCTTCCTGGTGCTGATGCCGGTTTATCAGCAAACCAAAGATGCCAACTTCGCTATCCAGATAGCCCTGGTGTGGTGCTTTGTCGAAGCGTTGATCCTGGTCGGTGGCTCCTTCCTGGGCGAGACCATCCGCAAGATGATCCCACGTACGGTACTGCTTTCTTGTCTGTCCGGCCTGGGGCTGTTGCTGCTGGCGATGAACCCGATGCTGCAGGCATTCGAAGCGCCGACCGTCTCTTTCATCGTCCTGTTGCTGATCTTCATTAACTGGTTCGGTAAGAAGCCGATTTTTGCTCGTATTCCTACCGGTTTGCTGCTGCTGATTGCCGGTACGGCCCTGGCATGGATCTCCGGTTTACAAAGCCCGGAAGCCATTAAAGCGTCGATGTCTTCCTTTGGCTTCAACCCGCCGGAAATTCATGTCGACAGCTTCCTGCAAGGTTTACCGCACGCACTACCGTATCTGGCTTCTGCAGTTCCTTTGGGCCTGGCGAACTATATTTTTGACCTTGAGAACATTGAAAGTGCGCACGCGGCGGGCGATGAGTACAACACCCGTAAGGTCATGATGGCGAACGGCTTTGCTTCCATGCTCGGCTGCATGCTGGGTAACCCGTTCCCGGTGACCGTATATGTTGGGCATGCGGGCTGGAAAGCGATGGGCGCCAGCATCGGCTATACCCTCGCTTCAGGCATCACCATGTTCCTGGTGCCGCTGTTTGGGCTGGGGGCGTTTATGCTCGCCATTATTCCGATGACCGCGATATTGCCGATTCTGGTGTTTATCGGCGTGGTGACCGCCAACCAGGTGGTGCGAGAAACGCCTAAAGTCGAGGTTCCCGTCATCTTCATCTGTCTTTTCCCGTGGATTGCCAACTGGGCATTGACCATCGTCAACAGCGTGATGGGCGCTGCCGGAACATCCGCGGGGAAACTGGGTAGCGACTTGCTGCACAGCAAAGGTGTCTATTACGACGGACTGGTGCATCTGGGAAGCGGCGCACCGCTGGCCAGCATGCTGTGGGGCTGCGTCGCTATCTTCGCCATTATGAACAAGCCGCTGCGCGGCGCGATTGCCGCAGCCTTTGGCGCGCTGTTATCGCTGTTTGGCGTGATTCACTCCCCTGCGGTTGGCTTTGCGGAAGGCAGCTCGATGATGTTTGTTGTGGCCTACCTGATGATGAGCGGCATGTTTGTCCTCAAGCATGTTCTTGATAGCCGTGAAGCGGTGACTGCGCCTGAGCAGGAACCGACGAAAACGACCTGAATTGCCTGCAAGCGGAAGATAACACTATGAAAGAACTTGTGGTCGTTGCCATTGGCGGCAACAGCATTATCAAAGATAACGCCAGCCAGTCGATTGAACACCAGGCTGAAGCGGTGAAAGCGGTAGCGGATACGGTGCTGGAGATGCTGGCATCGGACTACAACATTGTGCTGACGCACGGTAACGGGCCACAGGTAGGGCTGGATCTGCGGCGTGCGGAAATCGCGCACGAGCGTGAAGGGCTGCCGCTTACCCCGCTGGCAAACTGCGTTGCCGATACGCAGGGCGGTATCGGTTATCTGATCCAACAGGCGCTGAATAACCGCCTGGCGCGGCGCGGTGAGCAGAAGGCAGTTACGGTAGTAACGCAAGTGGAGGTCGACAAAAACGATCCGGGCTTCGCTAATCCGACCAAGCCCATCGGGGCGTTCTTTAGCGAAGCGCAGCGTGATGAACTGCAGCGGGTCAATCCGGGCTGGCGCTTTGTTGAGGATTCGGGGCGTGGCTACCGTCGGGTAGTCGCCTCTCCACAACCGAAGCGCATTGTCGAGGCGGAGGCGATCAAAACGCTGACCCAGCAAGGCTTTGTGGTGATTGGCGCGGGCGGCGGCGGGATCCCGGTGGTGCGTAGCGATCAAGGGGATTACCAGAGCGTGGACGCGGTGATTGATAAAGATCTCTCCACGGCGCTGCTGGCACAGGAGATCCGCGCCGACATTCTGGTGATCACCACCGGCGTCGAGCAGGTTTGTATCCATTTTGGCAAACCCAACCAGCAGGCGCTGGATACGGTGGATGTTGCAACGATGACCCGTTACATGCAGGAGGGACATTTCCCGCCTGGCAGCATGTTACCCAAGATCGTTGCCAGCCTGGCGTTTCTGGAGCGTGGCGGTAAACGAGTAATCATCACCACGCCGGAATGCCTGCCTGCCGCACTGCGCGGCGAAACGGGCACCCATATTGTCCATTCCTGAGAGGAGACGTGAATGAAGGAAAGTAACAGCCGCCGTGAATTTTTAAGCCAGAGCGGAAAAATGGTGACCGCTGCCGCGCTGTTTGGCGCGGTCGCTCCGGTCGCGTATGCTGCTAATCCTGTCGGGAACACCTGCGGGTCGAAGAGCACAATGACGATTAACGATAAACACTATTACCTGGATAACGTCCTGCTGGAAGCGGGCTTTGATTACGAAAACTCAGTGGTGGTGCATACCCGTACCGCGCTGCAAACCGTTGAAATCCAGGACGGAAAAATCGTTGCGCTGCGCGAGAATAAGCAGCATCCGGATGCGACGCTGCCGCACTACGATGCGGGTGGAAAGCTGATGCTGCCCGCCATGCGCGACATGCACATCCATCTGGATAAAACCTTTTACGGCGGTCCCTGGCGTTCGCTGAACCGCCCGGCTGGCACCACTATTCAGGATATGATCCGCCTGGAACAAAAGCTGCTGCCTGAACTCCAGCCTTATACGCAGGAGCGCGCAGAAAAGCTGATCGATCTGCTGCAATCAAAAGGCACCTCGATCGCCCGCAGCCACTGCAACATAGAACCGGTTTCCGGGCTGAAAAATCTCGAAAACCTGCAGGCGGTACTGGCGCGTCGTCAGCCGGGTTTTGCCTGTGAAATCGTGGCATTTCCGCAGCATGGCCTGCTGTTATCAAAATCTGAACCGCTGATGCGCGAAGCGATGCAGGCGGGAGCGCATTACGTCGGCGGTCTGGACCCAACCAGCGTCGATGGGGCGATGGAAAAATCCCTCGACACCATGTTCCAGATTGCGCTGGATTACGATAAAGGCGTAGATATCCATCTGCATGAAACCAGTCCGGCAGGCGTGGCGGCGGTGAATTACATGGTGGAAACGGTGGAGAAAACGCCGCAGTTAAAGGGCAAACTGACCATCAGCCACGCGTTTGCACTGGCAACGTTGAACGAACAGCAGGTAGACACGTTGGCGGGCCGCATGGCGACGCAGCAGATTACCATTGCCTCGACGGTGCCGATCGGTACCTTGCACATGCCGCTTAAGCAGTTGCGTGATAAAGGCGTGGAAGTGATTACCGGAACCGACAGCGTGATTGACCACTGGTCACCGTACGGGCTGGGAGACATGCTGGAGAAGGCAAATCTGTACGCGCAGCTCTATATTCGCCCCAACGAACTGAACCTGTCGCGGGCGTTGTTCCTTGCTACCGGTGATGTGCTGCCGCTTAACGATAAAGGCGAGCGCGTCTGGCCGAAAGCGCAGGATGAAGCCAGCTTTGTGCTGGTGGATGCCTCCTGTTCGGCGGAAGCCGTCGCGCGAATTTCCCCACGCACCGCGACCTTCCATAAAGGGCAACTGGTGTGGGGGAATGTCGTCGAAAGCTAGCCTGGTTTTACGCGCAGCGGCAATCGCTGCTGCGCTCTCTTAGTGTTAACCGACGATTCCCATATAGCCGTGAATCCCCATATATAAGCCGACCATCGCAATGAGCACACTGGAAAAATAGGGTGCTTTGCGTGCCATCGTGTTAAATCCGCTCCAGCGTTTGGCCGCCTGCTGCACGCTGATTGCCGCTCCCACGCCCACCGTTACCAGCGTCAGTGCCAGCCCGAGGCTAAAGCACAGCACCATGGTGGCACCCAGCGTGAAGGCTTTGAGCTGGATGCAAATCAGCAGCACCGTAATGGCGGCTGGACACGGGATAAGCCCGCCGGTCAGACCGAACAATAATATTTGGCCGTTGGTGACCTCTTTGCCCGCAAAGCGGCGCTGAATATCGGTGGCATGCGCCCGTTCGTGGGCATCCTGATACTCTTTCGAGCCTTCGGTGAGTCCTGCCAGTGCGGCATGGTCGTGATTATGCTCGTGTTCGTGATGGTGATGATCGTCATCGTGGTCATGATGATGGTCGTCATGATCATGGTGGTGGTGATGCCCGTGATCGTGGTCGTGATGCGTCTGGGCCAGCCAGTTCTGCTCTCCCTGCCAGGTTCGCCAGAACATCCAGAATGCGGTCCCGAGAATAATTATCGCCGAGACAAATTGCAGCCAGGGCTCAACGGCTTGGGCGGTAAACGCTTTGCTGATATACATGCCACCGAGCGCAATCAACCAAACTACGGCGGTATGCGACAGCGTTGCTGCCAGCCCCAGCATCACCGCCTGTTTGATGGTCCCCTTAATGGCAATAATAAAGGCCGCCATCATCGTCTTGGAATGCCCCGGCTCCAGGCCGTGTAACACACCCAGTAGAATCGCGCTGGGAATGAAAAACCAGGCGTTGCCTTGCTGAAGAAGCGTAGAAAACTCACCCATGAGAATGATTCTTAGTTGTTTAGTTTCGTCTGATTCTACTCCCCCCCAGTATCAAATACTACCCCCCAGTAGAATTTCGATGGTATTGTCCCTACAGCCAGACGTTAAAAAGGTAAAGTTATGTCACATACGATCCGCGACAAACAAAAGCTGAAAGCCCGAACCAGCAAGATTCAGGGGCAGGTAGCGGCGTTGAAAACCATGCTGGATGAACCGCATGAATGCGCGGCGGTATTGCAGCAAATAGCGGCGATCCGCGGGGCAGTAAACGGATTAATGCGTGAAGTGATTAAAGGTCATCTGACCGAGCACATTGTGCATCAGGGCGATGAAATTAAGCGCGAAGAGGATTTGGATGTGGTCCTGAAAGTGCTGGATTCGTACATCAAATAAGTCAGTTTAACGGCTCATCCGCTTACTGGAATGAGCCGTTAAACAACACGTTCTAGCCAAAAAACATCACAGATACGCACAGCAGACCGACAATCAGGGTGATCAGATTACCCACTGAACGGTACGGCTTCAGCGCCGGGATCAGATAGGTAGACAATGTCGGCATGATAAACAGAATCATGGCAATCAGCGGGCCGCTTATCGCGTAAATCATTGAAATGGCATTAGGATTAATGCAGCAGATGATAAACGTGATAGCCGAGACCAGCATGATGGACAGAGCGCGGTTAAAGGCCCGGCTTTTCTTCACACCCACCTGATGCAACGACGTTTTTACTACCTCCGTTGCCCCTTCAATCACGCCAAAGTAGGTGCCGAGGAACGATTTTGACATCGCTACGACGGCAACGATGATCCCGGAAATCGACAGCCATGCCGGCGCGTTTGGCATCATCGACAGCGCGGAAAGAATCGTCACGCCTTCATTTTTCGCGTCTTCGATATAGTTTGTCGGAATCGAAAGCAAACAGCTGAAGACGAAAAACAGTACGCTCAGGCAGATGATGACGTAGGCTACCTTCATGATTTTTTTGCATTTACCCATGGCCTGCTCGCCGTATTTCTCTCGTCTGTCGATGGCGAACGTAGAGATAATTGGCGTATGGCTAAAAGCGAAAACCATCACGGGAATAGATATCCAAACCTGATGAAGCGTGTGCTGATCGAAAGACATCTGGCCGGTGAGTAGCGTTGGCTGCCAGCTTCCGGTCAGGTAGAGCGAAAGGAACAAAAAGTACGCGATGAGCGGGAACACCAAAAAGCCCATGACCCGAATAGTGGCTTGTCGGCCCATCAGAAAAATCAGGTTCAGCACCAGCACCACGCCAAAGCTGACCAGCATGCGGATCCGCAGATCGATAGTGATATGTTTTGCCAGCTGTTCAGTGAGTGAATTGGTTATCGCTACGGCGTAAATCAGCACCACCACAAAGAAGGCAATAAAATAGAGGGTGGTGATCAGGCTGCCAATCTTCTTGCCGTAGTAGTGAGTAACTGCGCCAGTGATCCCTTCACCAGCCGACGTTTTTGAGGACAGGATAAACTGGCACAGCGCCTTGTGCGGCCAGTAGGTTAAAGGCCAGGCGACGAGAGCGGTGATAAACAATACCACCGCGCCTGCAGAACCCAGCTGTATGGGGAGGAAGAGGGTTCCTGCGCCGACGGCAGTCCCATATAGTGCGAAGCTCCAGAGAGTCTCTTCTTTTGACCAAAATTTCGACATTATTTGAACGTATCAACTATAAAATAAACAAAAAGAAGCGCAATTTACCACAAATGGCAGGGGCTGGGGGAGATGTGAACAAGCGGGCGAGTGAATGGGACAATAGCCGGAACCGAGAAGATTCCGACTATTATTTTAATTATCAGGCAGTAACGCGCTGCTGGCGGCGCTTCATAACGCGCTCGCGTAACGTGTCATAAGCCCAGTTATAGAACATGGTGTACGGCAGGAAGAACAGGAAGAAACCTATTTCCAGCGTGAATGCCTGAACCAGGCTGACGTTTAGCACATACGCCACGATGCTCACCCCGATCACAATAAAACCGCTCTCAAAACCTAAGGCGTGAAATGCTCGCACTTTCGCCGTACGTTTTACCAGGTGCGACGGCCACAGACGGTCAAACAGGGCGTTATAAATGATATTCCAGATCATCGCTGTAGTGGCGAGAAGAATGGTCAGTCCGCCCATTTCCAGCACCGAGCGCTGCATCAACCATGCGGTGGTCGGTGCGAGGATCGCGGTGGCAATGCCTTCAAAGCAGACGGCATGAAAAATACGCTCAACTAACGAGCGGCGTTGGACAGTATCGTGTTGCATAACCTAAAACCTTCTTTGATGCCCGGATAACGGAATGGTGGCAATTTTATCGTTTTATGTGATATCTAAAAGATAGTATCCATCGATAAAGTAGATAGCTCATGCGTTATTCTCCTGAAGCATTAACGGCATTTGTGGAGACCGTTTCCTGCGGTTCATTTTCTGCGGCGGCCCGGCGGCTGCGTAAAAGCCAGTCCACTATCAGTACGGCCATTGCGCATCTGGAAGCCGATCTTGGTTTTGCACTGTTTGACCGCTCATCCCGCCAGCCAACGCTGACCGAAGAAGGTAAGCGGGTGTTGGGCTATGTGCAGGCTATTCTGACGGCCAGCGAACGTCTCGATGAGGCGGCGATCTCGCTGTCGGGTGAAACTGAGGCGCGTCTGACCTTTGTGCTGTCTGACACGCTGCATCCGGATGTGCTGGAAGAGTTGATGGTGCAGTTTGATCGCAAGTTTCCCCATACCGAGTTTGAATGCCTGATTGGGGAAGATGAAGACGTGATCGATCTGCTGCAAAAAGGACGCGCACAGGTGGGGTTGATCGAGGCGCGGGAGGATTACCCGACCGACATGGGCGTTACGCGTCTGCCGATGCAAACCTGGATGGGATTATACGTTGCAGCGTCGCATCCGCTCGCGGCTCAAGAAAAACTGCAGTGGGAGCAACTCCACACCTGGCGCGAGCTGCGTCTGAATACCTATCTGGAAAGCGGCACCAACGTGGCGCGCGGTCCCGTCTGGTCTGCTCCTAACTATCTGTTATTGCTGAGTATGGCTGTTCAGGGATTTGGCTGGTGCGCGCTCCCTTGTGCGTTGGTGGAGGAGTTTGCGGCAGAAAAACCACTGGTTCAATTACAACTGCCCGGCTGGCCAAAGGCTATCTCGATCGATCTGTTGTGGAATAAGAAATCACCGCCTGGTGTGGCAGGAAGCTGGTTGCGTGACCATTTGCAGCAGAGTGGCGTTCAGATGACCAATAAGTGATACGAATTTCCTTTGTGATAAAAATCACCGTTTTTAAACAACCTTGATAACTATTTTTAACAATCATCTACTATTGCGGTGTTATTTTGCGCTGAGGTAGTGATGAAAGAGGTTGTGATCGTCGGGGCATTAAGGACACCGATTGGCTGCTTCCAGGGGACGCTGGCGCGCCACTCTGCCGTTGAGTTAGGCAGCATGGTGGTCAAGGCGTTACTGGAACGCACGGGCGTGGACGTTCACGCTGTGGATGAAGTGATCCTCGGACAGGTGCTTACCGCAGGTGCCGGGCAGAACCCTGCACGTCAGTCTGCCATCAATGGTGGGCTACCCAATACCGTTTCCGCCATCACCATTAACGATGTCTGTGGCTCGGGTCTGAAAGCGCTGCATCTGGCGACCCAGGCTATCCAGTGTGGCGAAGCCGACATTGTGATTGCGGGCGGACAAGAGAATATGAGCCGTGCACCGCATGTCCTTACCGATAGCCGCACTGGCGCACAGCTAGGGAACAGCCAACTGGTCGACAGCCTGGTACATGACGGTCTGTGGGATGCCTTCAACGATTATCACATGGGCGTTACCGCGGAAAACCTGGCGCGAGAATACGGAATCAGCCGAGAATTGCAGGATGCCTACGCGCTGCACTCGCAGCACAAAGCGCGGATGGCAATTGATGCCGGACGTTTTAAAGATGAAATCGTGCCGGTGGTAACCCTGCGTAACGGGCAATCGTTCGTGGTGGACACCGACGAACAACCGCGTACCGATGCCAGCGCCGAGGGGCTGGCGCGTCTGGATCCTACCTTTGACAGACTCGGTTCGGTAACGGCGGGTAACGCGTCATCCATCAACGATGGCGCCGCTGCGGTGATGATGATGAGTGAGGCCAAGGCGCAGGAACTGAACTTACCTGTGTTGGCCCGTATTCGCGCCTTTGCCAGCGTCGGGGTCGATCCCGCGCTCATGGGGATTGCGCCAGTGTATGCAACGCGCCGCTGCCTTGAGCGTGTGGGCTGGCAACTGGCTGATGTTGATCTTATCGAAGCTAATGAAGCCTTCGCCGCGCAGGCATTATCCGTTGGGAAAATGCTGGAGTGGGATGAACGGCGGGTAAATGTGAACGGCGGGGCCATTGCGCTCGGCCATCCGATTGGCGCATCTGGCTGCCGAATTCTGGTTTCACTGGTACATGAAATGGTGAAGCGTCGGGCGCACAAAGGACTGGCAACGCTGTGTATCGGCGGCGGTCAGGGGGTGGCGCTCGCTATCGAACGAGACTAATTTCCCTTCGATTTCTCTGCTTAAACGCCTTTTCTGATGATTTTCTCCTGCATCTATAAAAAAGCCCTCCAACAGGAGGGCAAGGCCAGTTACAGAAACATACACTCTAAACCCTGTCAACATATCAAAACGTTGTTTCATTTCATGTGATTGATAGCGCACTTTGTTAGAAAAGGTGTGTGAACGTCGTATGAGCCTGACTGTATTTTCAATATCTTATCCCTGCCACTAATGATCTACTCTTTTGTGTTTTTATCTATCTAATTGTTTTAAATAATTTTATTGAAACCATTTTTGCGATTTATATGCGCTAGCGTGATCGCACTTACACTTTTGATAATAAGATGCGAAAAAAGTGAAACATCGTTTTAGTTATAATTGAAAACACATTCAGGGAGGGATATCATGAGCGCATAAGATAAAACGGAACAGCGTTTTGCTATTCGTTTAAGCATTCACGGTCAATTTATCACTGGAGGTAAATGTGGACGTAAGACAAAGTATCCATAGTGCGCATGCGAAAACCCTGGACACTCAGGGGCTGCGTAATGAGTTTTTGGTCGAAGAAGTGTTTGTCGCAGATGAATACACCATGGTCTACAGCCACATCGACCGCATCATTGTTGGCGGCATTATGCCAGTGGCCAAAACCGTCTCTGTGGGTGGCGAAGTCGGCAAACAGCTGGGCGTAACCTATTTCCTCGAACGTCGTGAGCTGGGTGTGATCAATATCGGCGGCCCGGGCACGATTACCGTTGACGGCCAGTGCTATGAAATTGGTCATCGCGACGCGCTGTACGTCGGAAAAGGGGCAAAAGAAGTGGTATTCGCCAGTATTGATACGGCGAAACCGGCGAAGTTTTACTACAACTGCGCGCCGGCACACTCGACTTACCCAACTAAGAAAGTCACGCCTGCAGACGTTGCGCCAGTGACATTGGGCGATAACCTCACCAGCAATCGTCGCACCATCAACAAATACTTTGTGCCGGATGTTCTGGAAACCTGCCAGTTGAGCATGGGTCTGACTGAACTGGCACCGGGTAACCTGTGGAACACCATGCCGTGTCATACCCATGAACGTCGTATGGAAGTCTATTTCTACTTCAATATGGAAGAAGATACCTGCGTCTTCCACATGATGGGTCAGCCTCAGGAAACGCGTCATATTGTGATGCACAACGAGCAGGCGGTGATTTCTCCAAGCTGGTCTATTCACTCCGGTGTCGGCACAAAAGCTTATACGTTCATTTGGGGCATGGTCGGCGAAAACCAGGTCTTTGATGATATGGACCATGTTGCAGTAAAAGATCTGCGCTAGTTGCGGGCGACAGCCGTGCCTGCTGCGGTGGGCATTATAAAAAATTAAGGATTTACAATGATTTTGAATGCATTCTCTCTTGAAGGTAAAGTCGCCGTTGTGACCGGTTGTGACACAGGTTTGGGTCAGGGTATGGCGCTTGGTCTGGCTGAAGCAGGTTGCGATATCGTCGGGATCAACATTGTTGAACCGACAGAAACCATCGAACGCGTGACCGCACTGGGCCGCCGTTTTTTAAGCCTGACCGCCGATCTGCGTCAAATCGATGGTATTCCGGCGCTGCTGGAGCGCGCAGTGGCAGAATTCGGCCATATCGATATTCTGGTCAACAACGCGGGTCTTATCCGTCGTGACGATGCGATCGACTTCAGCGAAAAAGACTGGGATGACGTGATGAACCTGAACATTAAGAGCGTGTTCTTTATGTCTCAGGCCGCGGCGAAGCACTTTATCGCTCAGGGTAACGGCGGCAAAATTATCAACATCGCCTCTATGCTTTCCTTCCAGGGCGGGATCCGCGTGCCGTCTTACACCGCGTCTAAAAGCGGCGTAATGGGCGTTACCCGTCTGATGGCGAACGAGTGGGCAAAACATAACATCAACGTCAACGCGATTGCACCGGGTTACATGGCGACGAATAACACTCAACAGCTGCGTGCTGATGAGCAACGTAGCGCAGAAATCCTCGATCGTATTCCGGCGGGTCGTTGGGGTCTGCCGAGCGATCTTATGGGGCCTGTCGTGTTCCTGGCGTCCAGCGCATCTGACTATATCAACGGCTATACCGTTGCAGTAGATGGCGGCTGGCTGGCACGTTAATTCGCTTTCCAGAACCGTTAAACCCTGCCCTCTGGCAGGGTTTTTTTATATTCGGATCATTAAAATCCATATTGTGGTTATAAATTATTCCATATTAAATTTCATACGTATAAATTTATTGTTTTTAATATTCTTTAATATCAATTAGTTAAATTTAATTGAGTGATTGTCGGTAAATTTTAAAATTGGAATATCCATCACATAACCATGTGGTGTAGCTATTTAATCCATGTTTTTGCCGTTTCCCGCCTGACGCTTCCTGCAAGGGATCCCTTACTTTCAATGGCATGGTTACTCTGTATCTGGCAGGAAAAAATGGTCTCAATAAATAATGATGCTGCTTTAGCGCCGCGCCCAGTGCGCGATACGCGACGTATGAATATGTTTGTTTCTATCTCTGCGGCTGTCGCAGGGTTGTTATTCGGCCTGGATATTGGCGTGATTGCTGGCGCGTTGCCTTTTATCACCGATCACTTTGTGTTGACCAGCCGCCTGCAGGAGTGGGTGGTAAGCAGCATGATGCTGGGTGCGGCAATTGGTGCGCTGTTTAACGGTTGGTTGTCATTCCGCCTGGGGCGCAAATACAGCCTGATGGCGGGCGCGATCCTTTTCGTCGTCGGATCTCTGGGCTCGGCGTTTGCCTCCAGCGTAGAAATGCTCATTTTTGCCCGCGTGGTGCTGGGCGTAGCGGTGGGGATCGCGTCTTACACCGCACCGCTCTATCTCTCCGAAATGGCCAGCGAAAACGTGCGTGGCAAGATGATCAGTATGTATCAGCTGATGGTGACGCTGGGTATCGTTCTGGCCTTTTTGTCCGATACCGCGTTCAGCTACAGCGGTAACTGGCGCGCTATGCTTGGCGTGCTGGCGCTTCCGGCTGTATTGCTGATTATTCTGGTTGTTTTCTTGCCCAACAGCCCGCGCTGGCTGGCGGAGAAAGGTCGCCACATCGAAGCTGAAGAAGTACTGCGCATGTTGCGCGATACGTCAGAAAAAGCCCGCGATGAGCTGAACGAAATCCGTGAAAGCCTGAAGCTGAAGCAGGGTGGTTGGGCGCTGTTTAAAATTAACCGTAACGTGCGTCGCGCGGTTTTCCTCGGAATGTTACTGCAGGCGATGCAGCAGTTCACCGGGATGAACATCATCATGTATTACGCGCCGCGCATTTTTAAAATGGCGGGTTTTACCACCACAGAGCAGCAGATGATTGCCACGCTGGTAGTTGGCTTAACGTTTATGTTCGCCACCTTTATTGCCGTCTTCACGGTCGACAAAGCAGGACGTAAACCGGCGCTGAAAATTGGTTTCAGCGTAATGGCCATCGGGACACTGGTGCTTGGTTATTGTCTGATGCAGTTTGATAACGGCACGGCTTCCAGTGGGCTATCCTGGCTGTCAGTTGGCATGACGATGATGTGTATTGCAGGCTATGCGATGAGCGCCGCGCCGGTAGTGTGGATCCTGTGTTCGGAAATTCAGCCGCTGAAATGCCGTGATTTTGGTATTACCTGCTCCACCACCACCAACTGGGTGTCGAATATGATCATTGGCGCAACGTTCCTGACGCTGCTCGACAGCATTGGCGCCGCCGGTACGTTCTGGCTCTATACTGCGCTGAACGTCGTATTTATTGGTATTACGTTCTGGCTGATTCCAGAAACCAAAAACGTCACGCTGGAGCATATCGAACGTAAGCTGATGGCTGGCGAGAAGTTAAGAGATATTGGGGTGTAAGTCAGATAAGCATGCCGGATGGCGGTTCAGCCTTATCCGGCCTGCGAGTGGAGTCTCTTATAGGCCGGGAAAGCGTCAACGCGACCCGGTTTTTTTAATTAGCGCCTTACCCGTGCAGAAAATCTTCGCGAATTGGGGTAAAGGTATCCAGCAGCGTTCCCGGTTTTAAGCAGACGCAGCCATGCATAATGTTGGGCTGTTTATACAGGGTATCGCCCGCCCTAACGATATGTTTCTCTTCGCCAATGGTAAATTCAAACTCACCGGACAACACGTAAGTCAACTGCTCGTGCGGATGATTGTGCATCGGGCCGATTGCGCCTTGCTCGAAGTTCACCTCAACCGCCATCATGTTACCGCCGTGAGCAAGAATGCGCCGGGTAACGCCATTGCCCAGATCGTCAAGCGTGGTCTCTTTATGAAAAATAAACATCCGGCCTTCCTGTAATTAATTAAAACAACGTTTCATTAAAGCTATATCAGAAAATTAAAAAAAGAAATGCACGCCAACAGATGTGGAAAGTTGATCACATCTTTGGTTCACTGGAGAGACAACAACGAGTCAGGGGAAATGATGAAAACGATCGGTCTGTTAGGCGGTATGAGCTGGGAATCTACCATTCCTTATTATCGACTCATTAATGAAGGGGTAAAACAGCGTCTGGGTGGACTGCATTCGGCACAGATTCTGTTGCACAGCGTGGATTTTCACGAGATTGAAGCCTGTCAGTCAAGCGGTGACTGGCAGCGAGCCGGTGAGATCCTCGCGCAGGCCGCCACAGGGCTACAGCAAGCCGGGGCGCAAGGAATTGTGCTGTGTACCAACACCATGCACAAAGTTGCTGAGGCGATTGAAAGCGCCTGTGATGTGCCGTTTCTGCATATTGCCGACGCGACGGGGCGGGCGATACAAAAGCAGCAAATGAGCAACGTGGCGCTACTGGGTACGCGTTACACCATGGAGCAGGATTTTTACCGCGGGCGTTTACAGACTGAATTTGGCATTAGCACGCTGATCCCTGAAGCTGATGATCGTCAGAAAATAAACCAGATTATTTTCGACGAGCTGTGTCTCGGTGAATTCAGCGAGGCTTCCCGCGATTATTACCTGGGCGTCATCGACCAACTGGCGAAACAGGGGGCGCAAGGGGTGATCTTTGGCTGTACCGAGATTGGTCTGCTGGTTCCCACCGAGCTAAGCCCACTACCGGTTTTCGACACCGCGGCAATCCATGCGCAAGATGCGGTGGCGTTTATGCTTTCGGCTGCGGATGCAAAATAGCCTCCAGCGGGTCAATAAGCCTCGGTAGATGGGCCTGCAGATGCGCCGTAAAAGCATCAACCAGCGCCGAGGCGGGGCGATGAAGCGGGTGAATCAGGCTGACTGTAAAGGGTACCGAAATACTGAAGCGGCGGATAACGACTCCGCTGCTGGCGTAATCCAGCGCGGTCAGTGGGTTCACCACCGAGATCCCCACGCCTGCCCGTACCATTGCACAAATTGAAGCGGCGCTATGGGTTTCAATCACCATGCGGCGCTTCACCTGGTGCTCATTAAACAGGGTATCCAGTAGCTGACGGTAGCTGTCGGTGCGCGACAGGCTGATGTAGTTTTCTCCCTGAAAATCCTGCGGCGTTAACACCGCTTTCTTAGTCAGCGGATGGCCCTGCGGCAGCACGCACACTTCATCCAGCGCCAGCAATTCGGTGCGTTTCGTTCCGGCAGGCGTATGCAGCGTTTCCGTTAACCCCAGATCGTGGCGCTGCGCCGACAACCACTCTTCCAGCAGCGGTGACTCCTGCGGCACTATCTGAATATTGACCTGTGGATAGCGTGCGAGGAATGGCTGCAGCAGCGGCGGTAAAAAAGACTGTGAGAATACCGGCAGGCAAACAATCGACAATTCGCCCTGGCGAAACTCGCGCAGGCTTTCGGCGGCGCTCACAATTCTATCCAGGCCATACCACGAACGTTGCACTTCTTCAAACAGACGTAACCCTTGCACGGTTGGGTGCAGTCGGCCACGCGTGCGTTCAAACAGCGTTAATCCCAGCACTTTCTCGAATCGGGCCAGTTCCCGGCTGACGGTGGGCTGCGAGGTATGTAGCATGCGCGCGGCTTCTGTCAGATTGCCTGCCGTCATGATGGCGTGAAAAATTTCGATGTGTCGCAGGTTAACGGCGGGCATGGGCAATCCTCGAATGAATCAATCCATATCATTTTTGCATAGACTCACAATAAAACGATATTTTTTATTCTTTTCGGGCTGTGGCGTAATCATAAAAAAGCCAATACCGGAGCACACCATGCCACGCCCACTCAATAGTACTGACACTGACCTGACCGCCGACAACCTGCTGCGCCTGCCTGCCGAATTCGGCTGCCCGGTGTGGGTCTATGATGCTCAGATTATCGGCGCGCAGATTGCCAAATTGAGTCAGTTTGACGTGGTGCGTTTCGCCCAAAAGGCATGTTCGAATATTCATATTTTGCGCCTGATGCGCGAGCAGGGCGTGAAGGTTGATTCCGTCTCGCTTGGCGAAATTGAACGTGCGCTGGCGGCAGGCTTCGTACCGGGGAAAGATGAAATCGTCTTTACCGCCGATATGATTGATGAAGCGACGCTCGCGCGGGTGCATGAATTGAGCATTCCGGTAAATGCCGGGTCGGTGGATATGCTGGAACAACTGGGCCAGGTCTCGCCGGGCCATCGCGTGTGGCTACGCGTAAACCCTGGCTTTGGACATGGGCACAGCCAGAAAACCAATACCGGCGGTGAAAACAGCAAGCACGGGATCTGGTATAGCGATCTTCCCGCGGCGCTGGAGGTGATTCAGCGCTATAAGCTGAAGCTGGTGGGGATTCATATGCATATCGGCTCCGGCGTAGACTACGGCCATCTGGAGCAGGTGTGCGGCGCAATGGTGCGCCAGGTGGTTGAATTTGGTCAGGATCTGGAGGCGATCTCCGCGGGCGGTGGTTTATCAATCCCGTATCGCGAAGGGGAAGAGGCGATCGATACCGATCATTACTTTGGATTGTGGAACGCTGCGCGTGAACAGATTGCTAAACACCTGGGCCACCCGGTCGCACTTGAGATAGAGCCAGGCCGTTTTCTGGTCGCGGAAGCCGGTGTGTTAGTGGCGCAGGTACGTAGCGTAAAAGAGATGGGTAGCCGCCACTTTGTGCTGATCGATGCGGGCTTCAACGATCTAATGCGCCCGGCCATGTACGGTAGTTATCACCATATCTCAGCGCTGGCAGGGGATGGTCGCTCTCTGGAACACACCCCGCAACGGGAAACCGTGGTAGCCGGGCCGCTGTGCGAATCTGGCGATGTGTTTACCCAGCAGGAGGGCGGAAATGTGGAAACCCGACTGTTGCCTGCGGTGGTGCCGGGCGATTATCTGGTGCTGCATGATACCGGGGCGTACGGCGCGTCAATGTCGTCAAATTACAATAGCCGCCCGCTGCTGCCGGAAGTTTTGTTCGATAACGGCGTGGCGCGGCTAATTCGCCGTCGCCAGACCATTGATGAGCTGTTAGCGCTGGAGCTAATCTGAGGGAATGCCCGATGGCGCTGCGCTTATCGGGCCTACGGGGATGTAGGCCGGATAAGGCGCTTGCGCCGCCATCCGGCACGTTATTTGTAATACGGCCCCGTCGTCACCGAATCACGTAGTACCAGTTTGCCGGTAAACGGTGGGATTGGCTCGACGCTCTCGCCGTTGGCCAGCCGGATAGCCTGGTCGATTGCCGTGGTTATCATGGTATCAATCGGTAGATATACGGTAGACAGCCCTGGCTCCAGCCATTTGGCGCTGGGCGCATCATCAAAACCAAACAGTGAGACGTCCGTTGGGATCCTCAGCCCGGCCTGATGTAACGCTTTTGATGCGCCTAATGCCATGTCATCGTTACAGGCGAATAGGGCGCTAAATTTCACCCCTTCCTCCAGCAGTTCACGGCAGGCCTCATAGCCTCGCGTCATCGTGGAGTCGCCGTATTTGACCTTATCGGGATCCCAGGGAATACCGTTTTTTTCCAGCGCTTTACGATACCCCATCAGGCGTGATTTACCGGTAGGCGTATGGCCTGGCACAGTGATACAAGCAATATCGCTATGGCCCTGGGAGATCAGATAATTGACCGCCTGATAGGCCGCGTCTTCCTGTTCAAAGAAAATTGCGCGATCGCGGGCCTGGCTGACATCACGGTTGATGACCAGCAAGGGCATAGCAATGCTGTTCATCAACGACATAATCGCCTTTTCACTCATATAGCGGGTATAGAGAATAATGGCGTCGCACTGCCTGTCCGCCAGCATTTGCACGGCTTCCTGCTCACGCTCTGGTGTGTCGTGGCCGTCGGTGACGATCAACTGCTTGCCGTGAGATTCCGTCTGGCGTGAAGCCTGTTGCAGCAGGCGGCCAAAGTAGAATCCATCAAATGTGGAAACTACCAGACCAATGCTGTTGCTGGTGCGGTTTGCCAAAGAGCGCGCTAAAAAATTAGGCCGATAATCAAGTGCCTGCATGGCCTTAAACACTTTCTGGCGCGTGCTCTCTTTTACCTGACCCGTGCCATTCAGTACGCGCGAAACGGTCGCTTTTGAGACGCCTGCGTGTTGTGAAACGTCCAACATCGTAGTCATAACGCTATCCTGGTTAATCGTTTGACGATGAATTCCCCGGCTCTGTCAGCGTCGAAACGGAATGGCGACGCACCAGAGTTGGGTTAAAAACGTGGGTAATTTCAGGCACGGGACGCTTCTCCGCCAGCGCGAGCGCCAGTTCGGCAGCCTGGGTTGCCATCGTCACGATCGGGTAGCGCACCGTGGTCAAACGCGGGCGCACGTAGCGGGAAACCAGCACATCATCAAAACCAATCAGCGAGATTTCTCCCGGCACATCAATGCCGTTATCATTCAATACGCCCATGGCACCAGCCGCCATTGAGTCGTTGTAGCAGGCTACCGCAGTGAAGTTTTTGCCACGGCCAAGTAACTCGGTCATAGCCTGTTCACCGCCGCTTTCATCCGGTTCACCAAACGTTACCAGGCGATCGCTGACAGGAATATTGCTCTCTGCCAGCGCGTCGTAATAGCCTTGCAGACGATCTTCCGCATCTGAAATCGTGTGATTGGAGCACAGATAGCCAATGCGCGTATGGCCTTGTTGAATGAGGTGTCGGGTCGCGAGCCAGGCGCCGAAACGGTCATCAAGGGCAACGCAGCGTTGTTCGAATCCCGGCAGAATTCGGTTAATCAATACCATGCCGGGGATTTGCTTCATGAGTGATGCCAGCTCAGCATCCGGGATAATTTTTGCGTGGACAACAAGGGCTGCGCAGCGGTGGCGAATGAGCTGTTCAATCGCCTGTCGTTCCTTCTGTTCGTTATGGTAGCCGTTACCAATCAGTAAAAAATTACCAGTGTTATAGGCCACCTGCTCGACAGCTTTAACCATTGCCCCAAAGAATGGATCGGACACATCTCCCACCACCAGACCGATGGTCTCTGTGGATTGTTGTGCCAGCGCACGCGCATTGGCGTTGGGGTGGTAGCTGAGTGATTCCATTGCACTTGTTACGGCCAGACGCGATGCTTCGCTGGCTTTAGGGGAATCATTAATCACTCGAGAAACGGTGGCGACTGATACACCAGCTAGTCGGGCTACATCCTTTATGGTCGCCATGATAGTACCTGTTGTGGGTAAACGCTTACATTCCGTCAGTGTTACGGAAAATGGCTGGCTGTTCAAGCAGATTGCCTGTCAGAACGTCGCAAATGTGAGCGCACACGAGCGAAGTAAGACAGAAAATAGAAAATGCTAATTTTTGCTTACACTTTGCGATGTGCTGTTGCGATTGTTCGCTGGTGAGGGAACTGAGCAGATTGCTAGAGTTGAGATCCCAGAGGTATTGATAGGTGAAATCAACTTTCGGGTTGATCACTAGAATTACACCAGCCTGCGCAGATGCGCAGGTTTTTTTTTACCTTCAGCCTATCTGTAACAGTAACCGATAATTTACACAACTCGTTGCATTTGGGTTCATTCCTTTGCGTTTTCGCACTGGCGTATCTGGCTGCTGACGACCACAATCAAGATCCCAGAGGTATTGATTGGTGAGATTATTCGGTACGCACTTCGTACCTGTCTCTTGCACCAACCTGCGCGGATGCGCAGGTTTTTTTTCGGATTGTATTTACCAGTTACCTGTCGCGCCCATTCCCCAACTCGTATACTCTCCCACCATTGATGTTTATATAATTAATGGCACAGGGAGTTGAGATGCTATTTGGCTTTTTTCGTAATCTGTTTCGCGTGCTTTTCCGCGTTCGCGTCACGGGCGATGTCAGCGCGCTACAGGGAGAACGCGTTCTAATCACTCCCAACCATGTCTCATTTATAGACGGCATCCTGTTGGCGCTCTTTTTACCGATTCGTCCCGTCTTCGCTGTTTACACCTCTATCAGCCAGCAATGGTATATGCGCTGGCTAACTCCGCTGATTGATTTCGTACCGTTAGATCCAACTAAACCGATGTCGATTAAACATCTGGTTCGTCTGGTCGAACAGGGCCGTCCGGTGGTTATTTTCCCGGAAGGACGTATTTCGACCACTGGTTCGTTGATGAAAATTTATGACGGCGCGGGGTTTGTTGCCGCTAAGTCGGGGGCGACGGTCGTTCCTGTCCGCATTGAGGGCGCAGAACTTTCCCGCTTTAGCCGCCTGAAAGGTTTGGTTAAACAGCGACTCTTCCCGCGCATCCGCTTACACATTCTACCGCCGACTCAACTGCCGATGCCGGAAGCACCGCGTGCTCGCGATCGCCGCAAAATCGCCGGAGAGATGCTGCATCAAATTATGATGGAAGCACGCATGGCGGTTCGTCCGCGTGAAACGCTATACGAGTCGCTGTTGGCGGCGAAATACCGTTTTGGCGCGGGCAAAAACTGCATTGAAGATGTCAACTTTACCCCTGACAGCTACCGCAAGCTGCTGACAAAGACGCTCTTTGTGGCCCGTATTCTGGAAAAATACAGCGTCGAAGGTGAAAAAATCGGCCTGATGCTGCCAAACGCGGGGATCAGCGCGGCGGTTATTTTTGGCGCCATTGCGCGTCGACGCATTCCGGCCATGATGAACTACACCGCGGGCGTGAAAGGATTAACCAGCGCCATTACTGCGTCTGAAATCAAAACGATCTTCACATCCCGACAGTTTCTTGATAAAGGCAAACTCTGGCATTTACCGGAACAGCTCACCCAGGTGCGTTGGGTTTATCTGGAAGACTTAAAAGCTGATGTGACCTTCAGCGATAAGCTGTGGATTTTCTCACATCTGCTGGCACCTCATCTGGCGCAGGTGAAGCAACAGCCGGAAGACGCTGCGGTGATCCTCTTTACTTCTGGTTCAGAAGGCCATCCGAAAGGCGTGGTTCACAGTCATAAAAGCATTCTGGCGAACGTTGAGCAGATCAAAACGATTGCCGATTTCACCGCCGATGACCGTTTTATGTCGGCGCTGCCGCTGTTCCACTCCTTTGGCCTGACGGTGGGATTATTCACGCCGCTACTGACTGGCGCAGAAGTGTTTCTTTATCCCAGCCCGCTGCATTACCGCGTTGTGCCAGAGCTGGTATACGACCGGAACTGCACCGTGTTGTTTGGTACTTCAACGTTCCTCGGCAACTATGCGCGTTTTGCGCATCCGTACGATTTCCACCGCCTGCGCTATGTGGTGGCGGGAGCGGAAAAACTTCAGGACAGCACAAAGCAGCTGTGGCAGGAGAAATTTGGCCTGCGCGTTCTTGAAGGCTATGGCGTGACGGAATGTGCGCCGGTTGTGTCGATTAACGTACCAATGGCGGCAAAATCGGGAACGGTAGGGCGCATCTTGCCTGGTATGGATGCTCGACTGTTGGCCGTTCCGGGAATTGAGGACGGTGGGCGTTTACAGCTGAAAGGTCCTAATATTATGAGCGGTTATTTGCGCGTCGAAAAACCTGGCGTGCTGGAAGTGCCGACAGCAGAGAATGCGCAAGGTGAGATTGAGCGCGGCTGGTATGACACCGGAGACATCGTGCGCTTTGATGAAAACGGCTTTGTACAGATTCAGGGGCGCGCTAAGCGTTTCGCTAAAATTGCCGGAGAGATGGTTTCGCTGGAAATGGTTGAGCAACTTGCGTTGGCGGTATCTGCAGACAAAATGCACGCCACGGCGATCAAGAGTGATGCCAGCAAAGGTGAGGCGCTGGTGCTGTTCACTACCGATAGCGAACTTACGCGTGAAAAACTACAGCAGTATGCGCGGGCGCACGGCGTACCTGAACTCGCTGTACCGCGTGATATTCGCCACCTGAAGCAACTCCCATTACTCGGCAGCGGTAAGCCGGATTTTGTTACGCTGAAAAGCTGGGTCGATGAGCCGGAAAAACAACATGAGTGAGTCAGTGCACACTAACACTTCAATCTGGTCCAAAGGGATGATGTCCGTTATCGCCGCACAGTTTCTGTCGGCGTTTGGCGATAACGCGTTGCTGTTTGCTACGCTGGCGTTGCTGAAGGAGCAATTTTATCCGGACTGGAGTCAGCCGATCCTGCAAATGGTGTTTGTGGGCGCTTACATCCTTTTTGCCCCCTTTGTTGGACAGGTGGCGGATAGCTTTGCCAAAGGCAGAGTGATGATGTTCGCGAACGCTCTGAAATTGCTGGGCGCGGCGAGTATTTGCTTCGGCATTAATCCGTTTCTTGGGTATACGCTGGTGGGAATCGGCGCGGCGGCGTATTCACCAGCCAAGTATGGCATTCTCGGTGAACTGACTACCGGCGACAAACTGGTGAAGGCTAACGGCCTGATGGAAGCCTCCACCATTGCCGCGATTTTGCTCGGTTCTGTCGCCGGCGGCGTTCTGGCCGACTGGCACGTAATTGCCGCGCTTTCTGCCTGTGCCCTGGCCTATGCTGGCGCGGTGGTGGCTAACCTGTATATCCCGAAACTGGCCGCGGCTCGTCCTGGCCAGTCCTGGCATCTGGGGAAAATGACGCGCAGTTTCTTCTGTGCGGCTTCATCGTTGTGGCGCAACGGTGAAACACGCTTCTCGTTGGTGGGAACCAGCCTTTTTTGGGGCGCGGGCGTTACGCTGCGTTTTCTGCTGGTGCTGTGGGTCCCGGTGGCGCTCGGCATCACCGATAACGCAACGCCGACCTACCTCAATGCCATGGTAGCGATCGGGATTGTGGTCGGTGCGGGTGCGGCAGCGAAGCTGGTAACGCTGGAAACCGTTTCGCGCTGTATGCCTGCGGGGATCCTGATTGGCGTCGTGGTGCTGATTTTCTCTCTTCAACATTCGCTGCTTCCGGCCTACGCATTGCTGATGCTTATCGGCGTGTCGGGTGGCTTCTTTGTGGTGCCGCTGAATGCGTTGCTGCAGGAACGGGGTAAGAAAAGCGTCGGCGCAGGTAATGCGATAGCGGTACAAAACCTGGGTGAAAACAGCGCGATGCTGTTGATGCTCGGTATTTACTCACTGGCGGTGCTGGTGGGGATCCCGGCTGTTGCGATTGGTATTGGATTTGGTGCGCTGTTTGCGCTGGCGATTGCGGCGCTGTGGATTTGGCAGCGCCGCCATTAGTCTGTTGTATGCTGTTGCCGTATCAGGCCTACAGGGAAGTTGTCTGTAGGCCTGATAAGCGTAGCGCCATCAGGCGCTAACTGTTACGGTGCAGGATAGGTATACACCTGATGTACCGCTTCAATCTCTGCCAGTACTTCTTCGCTCAACTCCAGATGCAGACTTTCAACGTTGGTTTTTAGCTGCTCCATCGTCGTGGCGCCCAGCAAAGTGCTGGCGACAAACGGCTGACGACGCACGAATGCCAGCGCCATTTGCGCGGGATCCAGATTATGGCGTTTCGCGATATCCACATAGGCCGCAACGGCTTTCTGCGTCTGCTCGCCGCTGTAGCGCGTGAAACGGCTAAACAACGTATTGCGTGCACCGGCAGGTTTCGCGCCGTTCAGGTATTTCCCGGTTAACGTACCGAAGCCCAGGCAAGAGTAAGCCAGCAGCTCAACGCCTTCATACTGGCTCACTTCAGCCAGTCCAACCTCAAAGCTGCGGTTCAGCAGGCTGTAGGGGTTCTGGATGGTGGCGATGCGTGGCAGATCGTGTTTGTCCGCCAGGTGCAGATAGCGCATCACGCCAAACGCGGTTTCATTAGAAACGCCGATGTAGCGAATTTTCCCGGCGCGCTGAAACTCGGCCAGCGCGTCCAGGGTATCGAGAAGGGAAACGACTGGCGCGGAGTCTGTCCAGCTGTAGCCTAACTTACCAAAGCAGTTGGTCGGGCGCTGCGGCCAGTGAACCTGATACAGATCCAGATAATCGGTTTTCAGTCTTTTCAGGCTGTCGTGCAGCGCTTCACGGATATTTTTACGGTCCAGCGCCTGATTCGGTCGAATGCCGCTGTCGTTGTTACGTGATGGTCCGCTGACCTTAGAAGCAACGATCAGCTTTTCGCGGCTGCCGTGTTTGGCGAGCCAGTTACCTACGTAGGTTTCGGTGAGACCCTGGGTTTCAGGACGCGGCGGTACCGGATACATCTCGGCAACGTCGATCAAATTAATGCCCTGTGCTACGGCATAATCGAGCTGTGCATGTGCGTCGGCTTCGCTGTTTTGTTCACCAAACGTCATTGTGCCCAGCCCCAGTGTACTGACTTCCAGCGAGCTGTGGGGTATACGGTGATATTGCATAGCCGTTTCCTTTTTATAATCACGACATAAGGATTATAAAAATGGCTGAGGGAAGAGAAAAAGGGAAGTAAAATTGTTAAGGCCAGCGCGCTGCTGACCTCAACCATCAGCGTTCAATGATTTGAGACACATCATCGCGGTTAATCTGCATCGCATTGCCCTGCTGGTCGTGATAGCTCACCAGACCGGTATCATCGTCAATTTCTGGTTTTCCATCGGTCAGGATCATTCGACCATCTTTTGTCGCCATTACATAATCGCTGCTGCATCCGGAAACGGCAAAAGCCAGTCCTACGGCGGAAATCAAAACTGCCCATTTTTTCATCTGCTTATCCTCACATGGCCTGCGTCTGACAATAGTTTAGTAATAACGCGAAGTTGTGCAGGGTGAAAGCAGTAAAATCTTAAACTGTGAGAAGGGGTAGGTGTGGCTGGCATTCGCTCCCCTTGCGGGGAGCGATGGATTTCATCAGAGCGGATTTTTTTTATTACGCCAAAGGTTCAGGGTCTCTACCGCGATAGAGAAGAACATGGCGAAATAGATATATCCTTTCGGAACGTGGACGTCGAAACTTTCCAGAATTAGCGTAAAACCGACCAGAATCAGAAACGAGAGCGCCAGCATTTTTACCGAAGGGTGGCGATCGACAAACTCACCAATCGGGCGAGCAGCAAACATCATGACGCCTACGGCAATCACCACCGCCGCCATCATGATAAACAGATGATCGGACAAGCCTACCGCAGTAATCACGGAATCCAGACTGAAGATAATGTCTAACAACATGATCTGTACAATCGCACCCAGAAAAGAGGATACGCGAGTTTTCAGACCTTCTTCCTCACCTTCAATGGATTCGTGGATCTCTTTACTGGCTTTCCAGATCAGGAACAATCCCCCCAGCAGAAGGATCAGGTCGCGTGCTGATATCGCCTCGCCAAACAGCTCGAATAACGGGTTTGTCAGCCGCGTTACCCAGGCGATAGAAGCCAGCAGTGCCAGACGCATGATCATCGCCGCCGCCAGCCCAATACGTCGAGCATGATTGCGTTGCGCTGTCGGGAGTTTGGCTACAACCAGAGAAAGGAAAATAATATTGTCGATCCCAAGAACGATCTCCAGCAGCGTCAGCGTACCGAGCGCAAGCCAGGCGTTAGGATCGGTTATCCATGCAAATAACATCGAACAAAGTCCTGCCAAAAAAAAGAAGCGGTAATTATAGGCCCGTAACGCGGCGGGTGAAAGGCCGGACGGTGCCTATTGCGCCTGGAACAAGAAATGTCGCTCAAGCAATGCGCGGGTGAAGTTCTTTTTCAGGTAAAAGCCGCGTGGCAGGGTCAGGATGGGTTCGCCGTTGGCGCCAATGGCCTCGGTAAGCGCGCGGGCGTTGGCGGCTTTAGGACGCAGTTGCAGTACTTCCCCATGGCGAGCGGTGATGCGTTCGACATGACCTAACACAATCATGTCCATTAACTCTTCCCAGTCCAGACGCAATTGCCGGTCTTCTTCTTCATTCGGGCTCCACAGCAGGGGAGAGCCGACGCGGCGCTCAGCCAGAGGGATGCTGCGTTTGCCTTCTACCGGGATCCACAGAACACGTTTGAGTTTGTGCCGTACATGGCTGGTTTCCCAGGTGACGCCGGTATTGCCGGTTAACGGCGCCACACACACAAAGGTGGTTTCCAGCGGTCTGCCAAGACTGTCCACAGGGATCGTTTTCAGCTCCACGCCCAGCGCCGCAAAATCCTGCTCTGGTTTACTGCCCGCACTGGCACCGAGCCAGATTTCCAGCAGGACGCCAATCCAGCCTTTATCGCGCTTAAGATCCTTCGGCGTAATGATTCCCGCCATTGCCGCTAATTCTCCTAACGCGTAGCCCGAAAGCTGCCGTGCCTGGCTCAGCAACTGGGCTTCAGATTCAGGGGGAGAAAGCAACGGACGGAGTTCTGGCATCGGGTTAACCCTTAGGTGAAAAAATGAGCAGTGATTTTATACCGTATGGACAGAGTTTATCTTTTTCCACATGCTTTATTCAATTCTATGATTTATATTGGTTTTTAGATTCACGTTCGCAGAGTTGCGCAACAGCGAAGCGGGTTTTCCAATTCTGGTCACTGACAATGAACAGGATCTTACACCATGTTATCCACAGAAAGATGGGATAACTGTGAAAAACCCCCACTACTGTTTCAATTTACAGCCTTGACGTGCGACGAAAATCGAATTTTCACACAAATTGTGCCTAACTTATTGGCATAATCTGTGGATAAAACCAACGCTGGTCGATCTTTCATCAGAGTGAAGAACGTATGCGTGATGCACATCACATTTCTGTGTGTTTATCTGCGTGGATCGGTTTTAACTTTATGAATGTATAAGAGTATTTTTGATATGTGACGAATGTCTTATTCGGACTGTTCTGGGTTTTCCCATAGTAATTCCGTACTTCTTCACAACTATATCCACAGAAAAGGTGAATAAAATCGCCTTGCTTGCCCTTCTTCTGTTTATAACTCGGCCTTTAACTGTGAGTTATTCAATTGTTATTAGAATATCGCACCCTTAACAGAGTGGTTTACCGCCCCTCAGGAGTGTGAAACAATCGTTTGTATATAAGGTTTATGTTGAGGTAGTCCGGTGATTGATGACGATGGCTACCGCCCGAATGTAGGGATAGTAATTTGTAACCGCCAGGGGCAGGTCATGTGGGCCCGGCGATTTGGTCAGCACTCCTGGCAATTCCCACAAGGTGGGATCAATGCAGGAGAGACAGCAGAGCAGGCGATGTACCGGGAACTCTTTGAAGAAGTGGGTCTCAGTCGTAAAGATGTACGGATCCTTGCTTCTACTCGTAACTGGTTGCGTTACAAGTTACCGAAACGTTTGGTGCGTTGGGACACGAAGCCGGTTTGTATCGGCCAGAAACAAAAATGGTTTCTTCTGCAATTGGTCAGTAGCGATGCTGAAATCAATATGCAAACCAGCAGTACACCTGAGTTCGACGGCTGGCGCTGGGTGAGTTACTGGTATCCGGTTCGACAGGTGGTGTCATTTAAACGCGATGTCTATCGCAGGGTGATGAAAGAATTCGCAAGTGTTGTCATGGCGCTTCAGGAGAGCACTCCTAAACCGCAAAGCGCACCTGCGTACAGACGTAAAAGAGGTTAAGCTACGCAAATTATGCTCACCCGCCTGCGCGAAATAGTCGAAAAGGTGGCCAGTGCTCCGCGTCTGAACGAAGCGCTGAATATACTGGTTACCGACATCTGTCTTGCGATGGATACCGAGGTCTGCTCGGTCTATCTGGCCGATCACGATCGACGTTGTTATTACCTCATGGCGACCCGGGGACTAAAAAAACCACGTGGTCGCACTGTCGCACTCGCGTTTGATGAAGGTATCGTTGGCCTGGTTGGCAGGCTGGCGGAACCTATCAACCTCGCCGATGCGCAAAAACATCCCAGCTTTAAATACATTCCTTCGGTAAAAGAAGAGCGTTTTCGTGCATTCTTAGGCGTACCGATCATTCAGCGTCGCCAGCTTTTAGGTGTGCTGGTGGTGCAGCAGCGTGAGCTGCGTCAGTACGATGAAAGTGAAGAGTCTTTCCTCGTCACGCTCGCCACGCAAATGGCGGCCATACTTTCGCAGTCGCAGCTAAACGCGCTGTTCGGTCAATACCGTCAAACACGTATCCGTGCGCTGCCTGCCGCTCCCGGTGTGGCAATAGCCGAAGGTTGGCAGGATGCGACGCTGCCGTTGATGGAACAGGTCTACCAGGCTTCAACGCTGGATCCAGTGCTTGAACGCGAGCGACTGACTGGTGCGCTGGAAGAGGCGGCGAACGAATTCCGCCGCTACAGCAAGCGTTTTACCGCTGGGGCGCAGAAAGAAACGGCGGCGATCTTTGATCTTTACTCGCACTTGCTTTCCGATACCCGTCTGCGCCGCGAGCTGTTTGCGGAAGTGGATAACGGTTCGGTGGCCGAGTGGGCGGTTAAAACGATCATCGAAAAGTTTGCCGAACAGTTCGCCGCGCTGAGCGATAACTACCTCAAAGAGCGGGCCGGAGATTTACGCGCGCTGGGCCAGCGTCTGCTGTTCCACCTTGATGACTCTATCCAGGGGCCGAATGCCTGGCCGGAACGCTTTGTGCTGGTGGCGGATGAACTTTCAGCAACCACGCTGGCGGAGCTTCCTCAGGACCGGTTAGTTGGCGTGGTTGTCCGGGACGGCGCAGCCAACTCTCATGCGGCAATTATGGTGCGTGCGCTGGGTATCCCTACCGTTATGGGGGCCGATATCCAGCCGTCGGTGCTGCATCGCCGTACGCTGGTGGTGGACGGTTATCGCGGTGAACTGCTGGTCGATCCGGAACCGGTATTGATCCAGGAATACCAGCGTCTTATCAGTGAAGAAATTGAGCTGAGCCGCCTGGCGGAAGACGACGTCAACCAGCCAGCACAGCTGAAAAGCGGCGAGCGCGTGAAGGTGATGCTCAATGCGGGTCTCAGCCCGGAACATGAAGAAAAGCTGGGTAGCCGAATCGACGGCATTGGCCTCTATCGCACCGAAATCCCGTTCATGCTGCAAAGCGGATTTCCTTCGGAAGAAGAACAGGTTGCGCAGTATCAGGGGATGCTGCAAATGTTTAACGACAAGCCGGTGACCCTGCGTACGCTGGATGTCGGCGCCGATAAACAGCTGCCCTATATGCCGATCAGTGAAGAGAACCCGTGCCTTGGCTGGCGAGGGATCCGCATAACGCTCGATCAGCCGGAGATCTTTTTGATCCAGGTTCGCGCTATGCTGCGTGCGAATGCGGCAACCGGAAACCTGAGCATTTTGCTGCCGATGGTAACCAGCATCGATGAAGTGGACGAAGCGCGACGTTTGATTGAACGCGCCGGACGCGAAGTGGAGGAGATGATCGGTTACGAGATCCCGAAACCGCGCATTGGCATCATGTTGGAAGTTCCGTCGATGGTGTTCATGCTGCCGCATCTGACAAACCGGATAGACTTTATATCGGTCGGAACCAACGACCTTACCCAGTACATACTGGCCGTCGATCGTAACAACACACGGGTAGCCAGCATTTATGACAGCCTGCATCCGGGGATGTTGCGTGCGCTGGCGATGATTGCGCAGGAAGCCGAAAGAAGCGGTATCGATTTGCGCCTGTGTGGTGAAATGGCGGGCGACCCGATGTGCGTGGCTATTCTGATCGGTCTCGGTTTCCGTCATTTGTCGATGAACGGTCGTTCTGTCGCTCGCGTAAAATATCTGCTGCGTCATATCGATTTTGATGAGGCGCAAACGCTGGCGCAGCGCAGCCTGGAGGCACAGATGGCAACAGAAGTACGCCATCAGGTAGCGGCCTTCATGGAGCGTCGTGGCATGGGGGGCTTGATTCGCGGGGGATTGTAGGTCTGACAAGCGTAGCGCTATCAGGTATTACGGGGGATAGAGATTACCTATACAGATCTTTTACATCTTCCCGGCATCCGCTTCTAACCCCTTGTGCTATCATTCGCACCTTTGGAGCGCCTGCATTATGCAGGCGCGCTTATCAATTGCTGTCTGACTTCAGCGAAATAACAAGAACTTGTGGTGACAGATGACCAGTAGCTATCTGCATTTTCCGGATTTCGATCCGGTCATTTTCTCAATCGGACCCGTCGCGCTTCACTGGTACGGCTTAATGTATTTGGTGGGGTTTATTTTCGCGATGTGGCTGGCGACGCGCCGCGCGAATCGTCCGGGCAGTGGCTGGACCAAAAATGAAGTAGAAAACTTACTGTATGCGGGCTTCCTCGGGGTTTTCCTCGGTGGGCGTATTGGTTACGTACTGTTCTATAACTTCCCGTTATTCCTCGATAATCCCCTGTATCTGTTCCGCGTCTGGGACGGCGGTATGTCCTTCCACGGTGGACTTATCGGTGTGATCCTGGTGATGATTATCTTCGCCAAACGCACTAAGCGTTCGTTCTTCCAGGTTTCTGATTTCATTGCCCCGCTGATTCCGTTTGGCCTGGGTGCTGGGCGTCTGGGCAACTTTATCAACGGTGAGCTGTGGGGACGCGTTGACCCGAACTTCAAGTACGCCATGCTGTTCCCGGGCTCCCGTACCGAAGATATTTTACTGCTGCAAACTAACCCGCAATGGCAGTCTATTTTTGATACCTACGGCTCGCTGCCACGCCACGCCTCACAGCTTTATGAGATGGCGCTGGAAGGCGTTGTGCTGTTTATCATTCTGAACTTGTACATTCGCAAACCACGCCCGATGGGTTCGGTATCCGGTCTGTTCCTGATTGGTTATGGCGCGTTTCGTATTATTGTTGAATTCTTCCGCCAGCCGGATGCGCAGTTTACCGGCACCTGGGTACAGTACATCAGCATGGGGCAGATCCTCTCTATCCCGATGATTGTCGCAGGCATTATTATGATGGTTTGGGCGTACCGCCGCAGCCCACAGCAACACGTTTCCTGAGGAACCATGAAACAGTATTTAGAACTGATGCAAAAAGTGCTGGATGAAGGCACACAGAAAAACGACCGCACCGGAACCGGAACGCTTTCCATTTTTGGTCATCAGATGCGTTTTAATCTGCAGGAAGGGTTCCCGCTGGTTACGACTAAACGCTGCCATTTACGCTCGATCATTCATGAGTTGCTGTGGTTCTTGCAGGGCGATACTAACGTTGCCTACCTGCATGAAAACAACGTCTCAATCTGGGACGAATGGGCGGATGAAAATGGTAATTTAGGCCCGGTTTATGGCAAACAATGGCGCGCGTGGCCTACGCCAGATGGTCGCCATATCGACCAGATCACCACCGTGCTAAACCAGCTGAAAAATGATCCGGACTCTCGTCGCATCATCGTTTCCGCATGGAACGTCGGTGAGCTGGATAAAATGGCGCTGGCACCGTGCCATGCGTTCTTCCAGTTCTACGTGGCGGATGGCAAGCTCTCCTGCCAGCTGTATCAGCGTTCGTGCGATGTGTTCCTCGGCCTGCCGTTTAACATTGCCAGCTACGCTTTGCTGGTACACATGATGGCGCAGCAGTGCGATCTGGAAGTGGGTGATTTTGTCTGGACCGGCGGCGACACGCACCTGTACAGCAACCATATGGATCAAACGCATCTGCAGCTTAGCCGTGAACCTCGCGCGTTGCCGAAACTGGTTATCAAACGTAAGCCTGAATCAATCTTTGACTATCGCTTCGAAGACTTCGAAATTGAAGGCTACGATCCGCACCCGGGTATTAAAGCGCCGGTAGCTATATAACCTGTTTCAGGCTGTCACAACCGACGCCCATGTGCGTCGGTTTTTTTTGTCTCAAATCGCGTTTTTCGGCGTGGATTCCTGAAATATTGCAACGGCCTGTAACGCGCTAAATATTCCCCATAGCTCGCCGTAGAAACCGAATTTCCCGCTCGTTATTCATTTTCCTCACGCCATACTGGCGACATGAAAAAACAACAAGGTTACACGCTTCTCGAAACTCTGATTGCGATGCTGATTGTCGCGGCGCTTGGTGCATCTGGGCTGTATGGTTGGCAGCGCTGGCAGCAACAGCAGCGGCTGTGGCAGACAGCCTGCCAGGTGCGGGACTACCTGCTGCAACTGCGTGAAGATGCTAACTGGCGTAACCGCGATCACGTGATAAGCGTGATTCGGGATGGCACATCATGGTGTTTTGTCAGCTCTGCGGCTTCGCAAACCACGTGTCGACCCGTTTCGTCTTTGGTTTTTATACCGCCTTGGGATGACGTCGAAATGGCAGAGATAACACCTTCACTGGCCTTTTTTGGACTGCGCAATACGGCATGGGCCGGACATATACGCCTGAAAAATACGGCAGGGGAATGGCGCGTGGTGGTGTCTGGCTGGGGACGAATCAGGCTTTGCGAGCGCGATGAGGCCAGATTATGTCAGTAAACGAACGGGGATTTTCACTGCTGGAGATGCTCATTGCCATGGCGATTAGCAGTATTTTATTGCTTAGCTCAGCGCGATTTTTACCGGCGCTACAGCGAGAGATTCTGCGTAACACCCGCCAGTTAGTACTGGAAGATGAAATATGGCAGCGGGTCTACACCGTGGCGAAGCATCTTCAGCGGGCGGGGTATTGCCGGGGAAACTGTGTCGGAGAGGGACTGGTGATATCGGCTAAGGGAGACTGTGTTATTGCCCGCTGGGATGCCAACAGCAATGGCGTTTGGGAAAGCAGTCCCGTGAAAGAGGCTGATTCTATTGGGTTTCGTTTACAGGACAAGGTGTTGGAAACCGTGCGTGGAGCCACCGGCTGCACTGGCAAAGGATGGGAGAAAATGACCGATCCGGCCACGATGAAGATTGAGGCATTCCAGGTTGAAAGGCTGAATTTCAGCGGATATTCCCCGCTTCTTACGCTGCGTTTGCGTGGAGTGAGCAATGACCAACCACAAAAAGTTGTTGAAGCGATCTACAGCGTTACGGGATTCAACCTATGAACCGTGAGAGAGGCGTATCCTCTCTGACAATGGTCCTGTTGCTGCTGGTGCTCGGTAGTCTGCTGCTGCAAGGCGTTAGCAGACAGGAGGCCAGTTTTGCTGCGCGTGTGGTCACACAAAGTCAGGCGCTGCAGCGTCAGGCGGTAGTGCAATCCGCGATGGAATGGGGGCGTACGCAGCCCTGGCGCTTACAACCCGCCGTACAGTGTCGGCGCGTTCCTACGCAGGATGCCGCGGTTTGCCTGCGTCTGCTTACCAATAATTTTGTGCTGCTTATTGCCCACTATGAAGAGATATCGTTATGGCGTCAGGGGGCGGTTATTGATGGCAACATAGAATTCTCGGCGCGTGGCTGGAGCGATTTTTGTCCGCTAAAGGAGCAGACGTTATGCCAGATCCCCTGAACAGACAGCGTGGCTTTAGTCTGCCGGAAGTGATGCTGGCAATGGTACTAATGGTAATGATTGTGACCGCGTTGTCAGGATATCAGCGGGTGCTAATGAACAGCTTTATCATCAGAAACCAGTATCAGCAACTCTGGCGCCACGCCTGGCAGCAAACCCAGCTGTACCCGTTTTCATCGCCTGTGAACTGGCAGGTTAACCGAATGCAGACAACGAGAGCGGGATGTGTCAGCATCAACGTTATAATTTCTTCACCCCTCGGCAGGCAGGGTCAGATGACGCGTCTGCATTGCCCGAATCGTCAGTAGTCAGGAGTCGCTATGTTAAGGGTCTACCACTCCAACCGTCTGGATGTGCTGGAAGCGTTAATGGAATTTATCGTTGAGCGCGAGCGGCTGGACGACCCCTTTGAGCCTGAGATGATCCTGGTTCAAAGTACCGGTATGGCGCAGTGGCTACAAATGACTCTTGCACAGAAGTTTAGTATTGCCGCCAATATCGATTTTCCGCTGCCCGCGAGTTTTATCTGGGATATGTTTGTGCGCGTGCTGCCGGATATCCCGAAAGAGAGTGCGTTCAGCAAACAGAGCATGAGCTGGAAGTTGATGACGCTGTTGCCACAATTGCTGGATAGCGATGACTTCGCATTGCTACGCCACTATCTGACGGACGACACTGATAAACGTAAGCTTTTTCAGCTTTCCTCGCGCGCGGCTGACCTTTTCGACCAGTATTTAGTCTACCGCCCTGACTGGTTGACCCAGTGGGAAGCGGGGCGACAGGTTGAGGGACTTGGCGAGTCTCAGGCCTGGCAGGCACCGTTGTGGAAAGCGCTGGTGGAATACACCGCGGAATTGGGCCAGCCGTGCTGGCATCGTGCCAATTTATACCAACGATTTATTCAGACGTTGGAAAACGCGTCCGAGTGCCCGCAGGGACTGCCTTCTCGCGTCTTTATTTGCGGTATTTCGGCGCTGCCGCCGGTTTATTTGCAGGCATTGCAGGCACTGGGTAAGCACATTGATATTCATCTGCTGTTTACCAACCCTTGTCGCTACTACTGGGGGGATATTAAAGATCCTGCCTGGCTGGCGAAGCTGATGGCACGTCAGCGTCGGCACAGCTTTGAAGAACGGCATCTGCCGCTGTTTCGTGATAATCAGAAAGCCGAAGGATTATTTAACAGCGATGGCGAACAGGATGTGGGTAACCCGATGCTGGCCTCGTGGGGCAAGCTGGGGCGTGATTACATTTATTTGCTTTCGGAGCTGGAAAACAGTCAGGAACTGGATGCGTTTGTCGACATTACACCTGACAACCTTTTGCATAATATTCAATCAGATATTCTGGAACTCGAAAGTCATGCCGTAGCGGGCGTTACGCTGGAAGAATATTCCCGTAGCGACAATAAACGACGGCTTGAGCTGAACGACACCAGCGTGACTTTCCATGTCTGCCATAGCCCACAGCGCGAGGTGGAAATTCTTCATGACCGGCTGTTGGCCATGCTGGAAGCGGACCCAACGCTGACGCCGCGCGATATTATCGTGATGGTGGCGGACATCGACAGCTACAGCCCATTCATTCAGTCGGTCTTTGGTAGCGCGCCAGCCGAGCGTTACTTACCTTATGCAATATCTGACCGTCGGGCACGCCAGTCTCATCCCGTCTTACAGGCCTTTATCAGCCTGCTGTCGCTGCCGGATAGCCGTTTTGTCTCAGAGGATGTCCTGGCGTTACTGGATGTTCCCGTGCTGGCGGCGCGTTTCAACATTGATGAAGAAGGGTTGCGCTATCTTCGCTTATGGGTCAATGAATCCGGGATTCGTTGGGGAATTGACGACGATAACGTGCGTGAACTGGAACTTCCACCTACAGGTCAGCATACCTGGCAATTTGGTTTAACGCGTATGCTGCTCGGCTACGCGATGGAAAGCTCGCAGGGCGAGTGGCAATCGGTATTGCCTTACGATGAGTCCAGCGGCCTGATTGCCGAGCTGGTAGGGCATCTGGCCTCGCTGCTGATGCAGCTTAATCTCTGGCGTAGGGGGCTAGCGCAGGAACGACCGCTGGAAGAGTGGCTACCCGTTTGTCGGGAAATGCTTAATGATTTCTTCCTACCGGACGCGGACACCGAAGCGGCGATGACGCTGATTGAACAGCAGTGGCAGGCCATTATTACCGAAGGTTTAGGGGCTGAGTACGGCGATGCTATACCGCTCTCTCTGTTGCGTGATGAGCTAGCCCAGCGCCTTGACCAGGAACGCATCAGCCAGCGCTTCCTGGCGGGGCCCGTTAACATTTGTACGCTGATGCCGATGCGCTCCATTCCGTTCAAAGTGGTGTGCCTGCTGGGTATGAACGATGGGGTTTATCCGCGTCAACTTGCGCCGCTGGGCTTTGATTTAATGAGCCAAAAACCGATGCGAGGTGACCGCAGTCGTCGCGATGATGACCGCTATTTGTTCCTCGAAGCATTAATCTCAGCACAGCAGACGCTCTACATCAGCTACATTGGCCGCTCTATTCAGGATAACAGCGAGCGCTTCCCGTCGGTGCTGGTGCAAGAACTGATGGACTACATTGGACAAAGCCATTATCTGCCGGGCGATGAATCGTTGACCTGCGATCAAAGCGAGGCAAGGGTAAAAGCGCACATTACCCGTTTGCATTCCCGTATGCCCTTTGATGCACAAAACTATTTGCCGGGCGAACAGCAAAGCTATGCCCGGGAATGGCTGCCTGCGGCGAGTCTGTCAGGAAAAGCGCACACGGATTTTGTGCAGCCTCTTCCCTTTGAAATGCCAGAAACGCTAACGCTGGAAACGCTGCAGCGGTTTTGGGCACATCCAGTACGCGCCTTTTTCCAGATGCGTTTGAGGGTCAACTTCCGCTCTGAAGAGAGTGAGATCCCGGATACGGAACCTTTCACTCTTGAAGGGTTGACCCGCTACCAGCTTAATCAGCAATTGCTTAATACGCTGGTTGAAGAGAACGATGCTGAACGACTGTTCCGCCGTTTTCGTGCGGCGGGCGCGCTACCCTATGGGCCGTTTGGCGAAATTCTGTGGGATACGCAGCGTCAGGAAATGCAGTCGCTGGCTGAACGCATTATCGCCTGTCGTCAGCCCTGTCAGAGCATGGAAATCGATCTTAACTGTCACGGCGTGCAAATCACCGGCTGGCTGCCGCAGGTGCAAGAGGATGGTTTGTTGCGCTGGCGCCCATCTTTGATAAGCATTGCGCAGGGTGTGCAACTTTGGCTGGAACATCTTGTCTATTGTGCCAGTGGCGGTAGGGGAGAGAGCCGATTGTTCCTGCGTAAAGACGGAGAATGGCGTTTTCCGCCGCTGGATGCAGAACAGGCGTTGCTGTACCTGTCGCAACTCATTGAGGGGTATCGGGAAGGCATGTCGTCACCGTTGATGGTATTACCCGAAAGCGGTGGTGCATGGATAAAAACCTGTTATGACGCCGCAAATGATGCCATGTTAGATGACGATGCAACGTTGCAAAAAGCGCGCAGTAAGTTTCTGCAAGCCTATGAAGGCAACATGATGGTACGTGGCGAAGGTGATGATATCTGGTATCAGCGTCTTTGGCGTCAACTGGATGCTGATACTCAGGAGGCTATTGTTTTACAGTCTCAGCGCTACCTGTTACCGATTTTTCGCTTTAATCAGTCATGATGATTGTATAAAAATTGCGCAATTTGATGGCTTCCACTATGATGCGCATTCTGTCACGGACTGATTCTTACAAAGAGAAGATGCTGGCTCGTTCAGCACATAGTCTTGCCCTGTTCAGGTCATGTATTTATACGTGGTTTGTAGTGAACAGGTGAATTCGTTAATGATGAGGTTTGTGAATGCCCCGCAGCACCTGGTTCAGTGCATTACTGTTGTTCGTCGCCCTTTGGGTTCCCGTAAGTCAGGCAGATACCGGTTGGCAGCCTTTAGCTGAAACCATCCGTAAAAGCGATAAAGACACCCGTCAGTATCAGGCCGTGCGCCTTGATAACGGCATGGTTGTGCTGCTGGTATCCGATCCTCAGGCCGTGAAATCCCTTTCTGCACTGGTAGTCCCCGTGGGCTCGCTGGAAGATCCGGACGATCATCAGGGGCTGGCGCACTATCTCGAACACATGTGTCTGATGGGCTCGAAAAAATACCCACAGCCGGACAGCCTGGCTGAATTCCTGAAAATGCACGGCGGTAGCCACAATGCCAGTACTGCGCCTTATCGTACGGCCTTCTATCTTGAAGTCGAAAACGACGCGCTGGTGGGGGCGGTGGATCGCCTGGCGGATGCTATTGCTGATCCATTGCTGGATAAAAAATATGCCGACCGCGAGCGTAACGCGGTTAACTCCGAGCTGACGCTGGCGCGTACCCGAGACGGGATGCGTATGGCGCAGGTGAGCGCTGAGACGATCAACCCGGCGCACCCTGGCTCGCGTTTCTCTGGCGGGAATCTCGAGACATTAAGCGATAAACCGGGCAACCCGGTGGTGAAGGCATTACAAAAATTTCATGAAAAGTACTACTCTGCTAACCTGATGAAGGCGGTGATTTATAGCAATAAACCGCTGCCAGAGCTGGCGCGGATAGCGGCTGACACCTTTGGGCGCGTACCGAACAGGAATATCGCAAAGCCTGAAATTACCGTACCGGTCGTCACTGATGCGCAAAAGGGCATCATCATCCACTATGTTCCGGCAATGCCGCGTAAAGTATTGCGCGTCGAGTTTCGTATCGATAACAACAGCGCGCAGTTCCGCAGTAAAACCGATGAACTGGTGACCTACCTGATTGGCAATCGTAGCCCGGGCACGTTGTCTGACTGGCTGCAAAAGCAGGGCCTGGTTGAGGGTATTCGCGCGGACTCCGATCCGGTGGTCAACGGGAACAGCGGCGTATTAGCCATTTCCGCGACGTTAACCGACAAGGGGCTGGCGAACCGCGATGAAGTTGTCGCGGCAATCTTTAGCTACCTCAATTTGTTACGCGAGAAAGGTGTCGATAAACGCTATTTTGACGAGCTGGCGCACGTGCTGGATCTCGATTTCCGTTATCCCTCCATCACCCGTGATATGGACTACGTGGAATGGCTGGCTGATACCATGATCCGCGTTCCCGTCGAGCATACGCTGGATGCGGTGAATATTGCTGACCAATACGATGCGAAAGCCGTTGAGCAACGTCTGGCAATGATGACGCCGCAGAATGCGCGTATCTGGTATATCAGCGCGAAAGAGCCGCATAATAAAACCGCTTATTTTGTCGATGCGCCTTACCAGGTGGATAAAATCAGCGACAAAACCTTTGACGACTGGCAGCAAAAAGCGCAGGGCATTGCGCTGTCGTTACCGGAGTTGAACCCCTACATTCCGGATGATTTCACGCTGATTAAGACGGATAAAAAATACGCTCATCCTGAGCTGATCGTTGATGAGCCGGATTTACGTGTGGTGTATGCCCCGAGCCAGTATTTTGCCAGCGAGCCAAAGGCTGACGTCAGCGTGATCCTGCGTAACCCGAAAGCCATGGACAGCGCCCGCAACCAGGTCTTATTCGCACTTAACGATTACCTGGCAGGGATTGCGCTCGATCAGTTAAGTAACCAGGCATCGGTAGGTGGAATTGGTTTCTCTACCAACGCTAACAATGGGTTGATGCTTAACGCCAACGGCTACACCCAACGTTTGCCGCAGCTTTTTCAGGCGCTGTTGAGCGGCTATTTCAGCTACACCTCAACGGACGAACAGCTGGAACAGGCGAAATCCTGGTATGCCCAGATGATGGATTCCGCAGAAAAGGGTAAAGCTTACGATCAGGCTATTATGCCGGTGCAGATGCTTTCTCAGGTGCCGTACTTCTCCCGCGACGAGCGCCGTAAACTGCTGCCTTCCATCACCCTGAAAGAGGTGATGACCTACCGCGACGCCTTAAAAACCGGTGCGCGACCTGAATTCCTGGTCATTGGCAATATGAGCGAAGCTCAGACGACGAGCATGGCGCGGGATATCCAAAAACAGCTAGGTGCGAACGGGTCACAGTGGTGTCGCAACAAAGATGTGGTTGTGGACAAGAAGCAGTCCGTCATCTTTGAAAAAGCAGGCAGCAGCACGGATTCAGCGCTGGCCGCGGTATTTGTGCCAACCGGATACGATGAATACGCCAGTTCAGCCTACAGCGCTATGTTAGGTCAGATTGTTCAGCCGTGGTTCTATAATCAGCTGCGTACTGAAGAACAGTTAGGCTACGCCGTATTTGCTTTCCCGATGAGCGTTGGCCGTCAGTGGGGAATGGGGTTCCTGCTGCAAAGCAGTGATAAGCAGCCGTCTTACCTCTGGGAGCGTTATAAAGCGTTCTTCCCGACGGCGGAAGCGAAGCTGCGGGCGATGAAACCTGAAGAGTTTGCGCAAATTCAGCAGGCGATTATTGCGCAAATGCTGCAGGCGCCGCAAACGCTGGGGGCAGAAGCCTCACAGTTAAGCAAAGATTTTGATCGCGGCAATATGCGCTTCGATTCACGTGATAAAATAGTGGCTCAGATTAAACTGCTGACGCCGCAAAAACTTGCCGACTTCTTCCATCAGGCGGTGGTTGAGCCGCAAGGCATGGCGATATTGTCACAGGTTTCCGGCAGTCAGAATGGGAAAGCAGAATATGTGCACCCGGAAGGCTGGAAAGTGTGGCAGACCGTCAGCGCGTTGCAGCAAACCTTACCCCTGATGAGTGATAAGAATGAATGATGCCGCTGAGTCCCTTGATCCACTGCGCTTGCCCCTGACGGGCGAGCGTCTGATTGAAGCCTCTGCGGGCACCGGTAAAACCTTTACCATCGCCGCCCTGTATTTACGTTTACTGCTTGGATTGGGCGGCTCTGCCGCCTTTCCTCGTCCTCTGACCGTCGAAGAACTGCTGGTGGTCACCTTCACCGAGGCGGCTACCGAAGAGTTGCGCGGTCGAATTCGTAGCAATATTCATGAACTGCGAATTGCCTGCCTGCGTGAAACCACCGACAACCCGCTATATGCCCGTTTGTTAGATGAAATTGCCGATAAAAAACGGGCCGCGCAGTGGCTGCTATTGGCTGAAAGACAGATGGATGAAGCGGCGGTGTTTACCATCCACGGCTTTTGTCAGCGTATGCTCAGTCTCAACGCCTTTGAGTCAGGCATGCTGTTCGAACAGCAGCTGATAGAAGATGAATCGCTGCTGCGCTATCAGGCTTGCGCGGACTTCTGGCGTCGGCACTGCTACCCGCTGCCCCGCGACATTGCGCAGGTGGTTTTTGAAACGTGGAAAGGCCCGCAAGCGCTGCTGAGAGATATCGATCGCTATCTGCAGGGGGAAGCGCCGGTTATCAAGGCGCCACCGTCTGATGACGAAACGCTGGCCTCCCGGCATGAACAAATTCTCGCACGCATTAACCAGATCAAGCAGCAATGGCGTGATTGTGTTGATGAGCTGGATGGCCTGATGGAAGCCTCCGGAATTGACCGGCGTAAATTTAATCGCGGTAATCAGGGCAAGTGGATCGAAAAGATCAGCGCGTGGGCGGAGGAAGAAACACAAAGTTACCAGCTTCCTGACGCGCTGGAGAAATTCTCACAGCGTTTTCTGGAAGAGCGCACCAAAGCGGGTGGGATAACCCCTCAGCACCCGCTGTTTGTCGCTATTGATGAACTGCTTAGCGAACCGTTAACTCTCCGCGATCTGGTGATCACTCGTGCGCTAGCGGAGATCCGCTCGGCAGTTGCCGAGGAAAAACGTCGCCGCGGCGAGCTGGGTTTTGACGATATGCTCAGCCGTCTGGATGCGGCGTTGCGCAGTGAAAGCGGCGATGCGCTGGCGACGGCTATTCGTACTCGTTTTCCGGTCGCCATGATCGATGAATTCCAGGATACCGATCCACAGCAGTACCGTATTTTTCGTCGGATCTGGCAGCATCAGCCGGATACCGCACTGCTGCTAATTGGTGATCCGAAACAGGCAATTTACGCGTTTCGCGGCGCGGATATCTTCACCTATATGAAGGCGCGCAGCGAAGTCAGCGCACACTATACGCTCGATACCAACTGGCGTTCGGCCCCCGGCATGGTCAATAGCGTGAATACGCTTTTCAGCCAGATGGACGACGCCTTTATGTTCCGCGAAATCCCTTTCAGCCCGGTAAAATCCGCAGAAAAAAACCAGGGGTTACGGTTTGTTTTACGCGGCGAAACGCAGCCCGCTATGAGTATGTGGCTGATGGAAGGAGAAAGTTGCGGCGTAGGCGATTATCAGAGCTACATGGCGCAGGTGTGCGCCACGCAAATTCGCGACTGGCTTAAGGCTGGGCATTCTAGCGCAGCGCAACTGGTAAGTGGCAAAGCATCCAGCCCGGTACGCGCGTCGGACATTAGCGTATTGGTTCGTAGCCGCCAGGAGGCGGCGCTGGTCCGTGATGCACTGACGCAACTGGCCATTCCCTCTGTCTACCTCTCCAACCGTGACAGCGTATTTGAAACGCTGGAAGCACAGGAGTTGCTGTGGGTGCTGCAGGCGGTGATGACGCCGGAGCGTGAGAACACGCTGCGTAGCGCGCTGGCAACGTCAATGATGGGGCTGAATGCGCAGGATCTTGAAGCGTTAAATAACGACGAAAATGCCTGGGATGCGGTGGTCGAAGAGTTCGATGGCTATCGTCAGATCTGGCATAAACGCGGCGTGATGCCGATGCTGCGTGCGCTGATGACAGCTCGCCAGATTGCGGAGAACCTGCTGGCGACGGCGGGAGGCGAACGTCGACTGACCGACATTTTACATATCAGCGAACTGTTGCAGGAAGCGGGTTCGCAGCTGGAAAGCGAGCATGCGCTGGTGCGCTGGTTGTCCCAGCATATTCTTGAACCCGACAGCAACGCGTCAAGCCAGCAGCTCAGGCTGGAAAGCGACAAGCATCTGGTCAAAATCGTCACCATCCATAAATCGAAAGGGCTGGAATATCCGCTGGTCTGGCTGCCGTTTATCACCAATTTCCGCGTCCAGGATCAAGCTTTCTATCACGATCGCAGCTCTTTTGAAGCGGTGCTGGATCTCAGCGATGCCGAGGAGAGCGTTGAGCTAGCCGAAGCAGAGCGTCTGGCGGAAGACCTGCGTTTGCTGTATGTCGCGCTAACCCGTTCGGTATGGCATTGCAGCCTTGGCGTTGCGCCGTTGGTACGACGTCGGGGCGATAAAAAAGGGGATACCGATGTGCATCAGAGCGCCCTTGGTCGCCTGTTGCAAAAAGGCGAGCCGATGGATGCCGTGGGTCTGCGTAGCGCGATTGAAGCGCTTTGCAGCAACGATATTGCTTGCCAGACTCCCGCGCAGCCTGACGGTGAACCCTGGCAGGTTGCGCAGGCTGTTAGCAGCGAACTGAGTGCAAAAATACTGCAGCGTAAGCCCGGTGATAGCTGGCGCGTGACCAGTTATTCCGGTCTGCAACAGCGTGGACAGGGTATCGCGCAGGATCTGATCCCACGACTGGATATCGATGCCGCAGGCGTCGGTGAGGTTATTGAAGAATCAGGACTTACACCGCATCAGTTCCCGCGCGGCGCTTCGCCAGGTACGTTCTTGCATAGCCTGTTTGAAGATCTCGATTTTACGCAACCGGTGGATCCGCATTGGGTCGAGGAGCAACTGGCGTTGGGCGGTTATGACGCACACTGGACGCCGGTTTTGACCGAATGGCTGGACGCCATTTTGCAGGCGCCTCTCAACGAGACGGGCGTGAGTTTGAGCCAGCTATCCGCGCGTGAAAAACAGGTGGAGATGGAGTTTTATCTGCCGATTTCGCAGCCGTTAATGGCCAACCAGCTTGATGCGTTAATTCGCCAATACGATCCGCTCTCGGCGGGGTGCCCTGCGTTGGACTTTATGCAGGTTCGCGGTATGCTGAAAGGCTTTATTGACCTGGTATTCCGCCACCAGGGGCGTTATTACCTGCTCGATTACAAATCGAACTGGCTGGGCGAAGACAGCTCTGCCTATACGCAGCAGGCGATGGCCTCTGCCATGCAGGCGCATCGCTACGACCTTCAATACCAACTTTATACCCTCGCGCTGCATCGCTACTTACGCCATCGTATTGCTGATTACGATTATGAACGCCATTTTGGCGGCGTTATCTATCTCTTCCTGCGTGGCGTTGACAGTGAAAATCCGCAGCAGGGAATTTACGCGACTCGACCTGACGGAGAGTTGATTGCATTGATGGACGAGATGTTTGCCGGTGCGGTGCAGGAGACGATGTTATGACAATCCAGAAACGATTTCTGGAGGCTGTTGAGCAAAAACAGCTCCGGCCTCTGGATGCTCAGTTCGCGCTGGCGGTTGCCGGAAGTGACAACCCTGCCGTTGCGCTGGCTGCGGCGTTGCTCAGCCGTGAAGCGGGAGAAGGGCACGTCTGCTTACCGCTTTCACGGTTATCTCTGAGCGAGGACGCGCATCCTCTGTTAAGCGCCTGGCTCGCTGAAACGGGCGAGCCTGAAGACTGGGCGGAATGTCTGTTGGCTTCCAGTGCGGTAAGTCGTGGCGAGCAACCTACGCCGCTGGTGCTGTACGGCGATCGCCTGTATCTGAACCGGATGTGGCATAACGAACGTACGGTAGCTCGCTTTTTTAGTGAAGTGAACCACGCCATTGAAGTGGATGAACAGCGGCTGACCCACACGCTGGCATCGCTGTTCCCATCCTCTGAGGGGGTTAACTGGCAAAAAGTGGCCGCTGCTGTCGCGCTGACCCGCCGGATATCGGTGATCTCCGGCGGACCGGGGACGGGAAAAACGACAACGGTCGCAAGGCTGCTGGCGGCGTTGATTCAAATGGCAGACGGTGAGCGCTGTCGTATTCGACTGGCGGCGCCAACGGGAAAAGCGGCAGCGCGCCTGACCGCCTCATTGGGAGCGGCGCTACGAGAGCTACCGCTAACCGACGAGCAAAAGAAACGCATCCCCGATGACGCCAGTACGCTGCATCGATTATTAGGCGCTCAGCCTGGCAGTCAGCGTCTGCGTCACCACGCGGGAAACCCGCTGCATCTGGATGTGCTGGTGGTGGATGAAGCCTCGATGATCGATTTGCCTATGATGTCGCGCCTTATCGATGCGCTGCCGCCGCATGGACGGGTGATTTTTCTGGGCGATCGCGACCAGCTCGCTTCCGTCGAAGCGGGGGCGGTGCTGGGGGATATCTGTGCTTTCGTCGGTGACGGGTTTACCCCGGAACGCGCCCGCCAGCTCAGTCGCCTGACCGGAAGCGCTATTCCGACAGGTACGGGAACTCAGGCTGCTGCTCTGCGCGACAGTCTGTGCCTGCTGCAAAAGAGCTACCGTTTCGGCAGCGATTCCGGAATCGGTCAGTTGGCCGCTGCGATTAATTGCGGCGATAAATCTGCGATAAAAACGATTTTCCAGCAGGGATTTAGCGACATCGAAAAACGCACGCTACACAGCAGCGAGGATTACGCCGCGATGCTGGATGAGGCGCTGGCGGGTTATGGGCATTACCTGGATTTGCTGCGCGAGGGCGCAGAGCCAGGAGCTGTCATTCAGGCCTTCAATGAGTATCAACTGCTATGCGCCCTGCGGGAAGGTCCGTTTGGCGTTAGTGGTTTGAATGAACGCATTGAGCAGGTGATGGCGCAAAAACGTAAAATTCATCGTTCGACGCATAGCCGCTGGTATGAGGGAAGGCCGGTGATGATCGCGCGCAATGACAGTTCGCTGGGATTATTTAACGGTGATATCGGCATTGCCCTCGACCGTGGACAGGGCCTGAGGGTGTGGTTTGCGTTGCCGGATGGTTCTATCAAATCGGTGCAGCCCAGCCGCTTGCCTGAACATGAAACCACCTGGGCGATGACGGTGCACAAATCGCAGGGATCTGAGTTTGACCACGCGGCGTTGATTTTACCCAGCCAGCATTCACCCGTGGTTACCCGCGAGCTGGTCTATACCGCCGTTACCCGCGCGCGTCGCCGCCTGTCGCTGTATGCCGATGAGCGGATATTGAGCCGCGCCATTGCCACCCGCACTGAACGTCGCAGCGGACTGTCAGCATTATTTAATGACGGCATGATGTAGATGTAGGCCGGATAAGGCTGTTATGCCGCATCCGGCAACGACTCTTACCCCAAATCCGCCATCAGCACTTTTGACCGCCGCTGATAGTTGTACATCTCTTTCTTGCTTTCCGGCAGCAGGTCGATATCCACCGGCGTGAAACCGCGCTCCTGGAACCAGTGGATGCTGCGCGTGGTCAGCACAAACAGCTTGCTTAGCCCCATTTGCCGGGCCTGCGCGGCGATCCGTTCCAGCAACACTTCCCCGCGCGACGAACTACGGTAGTCCGGATGCACCGCCACGCACGCCATCTCGCCAATTCTCTCTTCCGGGAAAGGATACAGAGCGGCGCAGGCGATGGTCAGGTTATCACGCTGAATAATCGTGAATTTGTCGATCTCCATTTCCAACTGCTCGCGCGAGCGGCGGACCAGAATACCCTGCTGCTCCAGCGGGCGGATCAGCTCAAGAATCCCGCCGATATCGTTAATGGTGGCGCGACGGATCTGCTCGGCGCTTTCCATTACGATCTGTGTACCGATCCCGTCGCGGGAGAACAGTTCCTGCAGCAAGGCGCCATCTTCCTGATAGCTGATCAGATGGCAGCGGCGTACGCCACTGCGGCAGGCTTTCACCGCCCCGCGCAGGAAGCGCACCGTGCCGGAGCCGTAATCGCCTTTCTCTTCCTGCAACTCAACGCGAGCCTGGGCTTCGTTAGGAAACAGCTCGGAAATAATATCGCCATCATCGTTGGTGACACCCTGAGACGAGCAAAACCCGATCATTTTCTCCGCCTTCAGTTTGATAGCCAACTGTGTGGCGACCTCTTCTGACGTCAGGTTAAAGCTCTCACCGGTGACGGAAACGGCGACCGGCCCCAGCAGCACAATCGCGCCGCTGTCTAACTGGCGGTGAATGGCATCTTCATCAATACGACGAATACGCCCGCTATGGCAGTAATCTACGCCGTCATCAACGCCCAGTGGCTGAGAGATAATAAAATTACCGCTGACCACGTTGATGTGTGCACCTTGCAGTGGCGTATTATTCAGGCTCATCGACAGGCGGGCGGTAATATCAAGCTGAAGTAATCCCGCAGCCTGTTTGACCAGCTCGAGCGTTTTAGCGTCGGTAACGCGCGTATTTTTGTGGTACACCGGTTCATGATGATGCGCCGCAAGGTTGGCATCAATCTGCGGTCGTGCGCCATAGACCACGACGAGGCGGATGCCGAGGCTATGAAGAAGACCAATGTCATTGACGATACTGGAAAAGTTTTCATGCTCGATGGCTTCGCCGCCCAGCATAATGACAAACGTTTTTCCCCGATGGGTATTGATATAGGGAACAGAATGGCGGAATCCCTGTACCAGTTCGGTTCTACGCTCCTTCACCACGGCACACCCTCATTGCATGATTATTCGTAATTTATGTATTTTTATTCTGTTTTGGCGCTGTGCGCAAGCGTAATTTTTACCCATCCCGAAGATTTATCTCAGTAATGCCGTGAATATAAAAAGAATGTTTACCCTTTTATTGATGACAGATTATGCGTCATTCGCTAAAGTTTCCGGTCAATTCGGACGTTTTACGTATTACCTCAATAAAGATTTCTTTTGCTCGGGAGAAGCATGTCGGGATCCAATTCAGCAATCAGTCGCCGCCGTTTACTGAAAGGTGCGGGTGCTATGTGGCTTTTGAGCGTCAGCCAGGTCGGTCTGGCTGCCGTGAGTCAGGTCGTTGCCGTTCGTGTCTGGCCTGCGTCCAGCTATACCCGTGTCACGGTAGAATCTAACCGTCTGCTGAAATACAAACAGTTTGCCCTGAGTAATCCTGAGCGTGTGGTTGTGGATATTGAAGGCGTTAACTTGAACTCGGTGCTTAAGGGCATTGGTACGCAGATCCGTCCTGACGATCCGTATATTAAGTCGGCGCGTGTTGGGCAGTTTGACCCACAGACCGTGCGGATGGTGTTCGAGCTGAAACAGAACGTGAAGCCGCAACTTTTTGCGCTGGCTCCGGTGGCTGGCTTTAAAGAACGTCTGGTGATGGATCTCTATCCTGCGAATGCCCAGGATGTTCAGGATCCGTTGCTGGCGTTGCTGGAAGATTACAACAAGGGCGATCTGGATAAACAGGTGCCGCCTGCGCAAAGTGGCCCGCAGCCTGGTAAAGCGGGGCGCGATCGTCCGATTGTCATTATGCTGGACCCTGGCCACGGTGGAGAGGATTCCGGTGCGGTGGGGAAATACAAGACGCGTGAAAAAGATGTGGTACTGCAGATTGCCCGCCGCCTGCGAGCCCTCATAGAGAAAGAGGGCAACATGAAGGTCTTTATGACGCGAAATGAAGATATCTTCATTCCGCTTAAAGTCCGCGTGGCGAAAGCGCAGAAGCAGCGTGCTGACCTGTTTGTCTCTATTCACGCCGATGCCTTTACCAGTCGACAACCCAGCGGTTCGTCGGTGTTTGCGCTCTCGACCAAAGGCGCGACAAGTACCGCCGCGAAATATCTGGCGCAGACCCAGAACGCCTCGGATCTCATTGGTGGCGTCAGTAAGAGCGGTGACCGCTACGTCGACCACACCATGTTCGATATGGTGCAGTCGCTGACCATCGCCGACAGCCTGAAGTTTGGTAAAGCGGTATTGAACAAGCTTGGCAAAATCAACAATCTGCACAAGAATCAGGTTGAACAGGCCGGGTTTGCGGTACTAAAAGCGCCAGATATCCCGTCTATTCTGGTCGAAACGGCATTTATCAGTAACGTTGAGGAAGAGCGTAAACTCAAAACGGCGAACTTCCAGCAGGAAGTTGCAGAGTCGATTCTGGCAGGGATTAAAGCCTACTTTGCCGATGGGGCGACGCTGGCGAGAAGGGGATAACAAAAAAGCGCTGAAAAGCGCTTTTTTTATGGGCAACAGAAACAAAAAAACACCCGTTAAGGTGTTTAATGTGTTGGTTGCGGGGGCCGGATTTGAACCGACGACCTTCGGGTTATGAGCCCGACGAGCTACCAGGCTGCTCCACCCCGCGTCACCGTACTGCTTATATTTTATCAAATTTGATTGGTTGCGGGGGCCGGATTTGAACCGACGACCTTCGGGTTATGAGCCCGACGAGCTACCAGGCTGCTCCACCCCGCGTCACCGTACTGCTTATACTTCATCAAATTTTAATTGGTTGCGGGGGCCAGATTTGAACTGACGACCTTCGGGTTATGAGCCCGACGAGCTACCAGGCTGCTCCACCCCGCGTCCGTGGATGCGCACTATACTCTGCTCGCATTTTCATGCAACCCTTTTTTCACCTTGATCACGTTTTTAGGGTGAAAATGAACAAAAACAACGCATTCTGGATTGTTTTTTGCTCAAAATTTGCGTTCGGGTATGTATACGCATTTCATTAGGTTCGGGGGTTTGTTATCTTCGTCTCGCATTCAGGCAACATAAGACGAGAACAATGAAAGGACGTTGGGCAAAATATCTTCTGGCGGGAGCTGTAGTCGCGATGCTCGCCGCGTGTTCCTCAAAACCCACCGATCGTGGGCAGCAGTATAAAGACGGGAAATTTACCCAGCCTTTCTCACTGGTGAACCAGCCTGATGCGGTTGGCGCGCCAATCAATGCCGGTGATTTCGCCGAGCAGGTTAATCAAATTCGCAGCGCTTCGCCACGTTTGTACGGCAACCAGAGCGACGTCTACAACGCTATCCAGCAATGGTTACGTGCGGGCGGTGATACGCGCAGTATGCGCCAGTTTGGTATTGATGCCTGGCAAATGGAAGGGGCGGACAACTACGGTAACGTCCAGTTTACCGGTTACTACACACCGGTTATCCAGGCGCGCCATACGCGCCAGGGCGAGTTTCAGTATCCTATCTATCGCATGCCGCCAAAACGTGGGCGCTTACCCTCTCGTGCCGAGATCTACGCGGGCGCGCTAAGCGACAATTATATTCTGGCATACAGCAACTCCCTGATGGATAACTTCATTATGGATGTTCAGGGCAGTGGCTACATCGATTTTGGCGATGGCAGCCCGCTCAACTTCTTTAGCTATGCCGGGAAAAATGGCCACGCCTATCGCAGTATCGGTAAAGTGCTTATCGACCGTGGCGAAGTGAAAAAAGAAGATATGTCGATGCAGGCTATTCGCCACTGGGGTGAGACGCACAGCGAAGCCGAAGTGCGTGAGCTGCTGGAGCAGAACCCATCGTTTGTCTTCTTTAAACCGCAATCTTTTGCTCCGGTGAAAGGGGCCAGCGCGGTGCCGCTGATTGGCCGCGCGTCCGTAGCTTCTGACCGTAGTATCATTCCTGCGGGCACAACGTTACTGGCGGAAGTCCCGTTACTGGACAATAACGGCAAGTTTACCGGCCAGTACGAACTGCGCCTGATGGTGGCGTTAGATGTGGGTGGGGCTATTAAAGGGCAACACTTCGACATCTATCAGGGTATTGGCGCTGACGCCGGACACCGTGCCGGGTGGTATAATCACTACGGTCGCGTATGGGTACTAAAAACAGCGCCGGGTGCGGGTAACGTGTTCAGCGGTTAATTGCCGGATGGTGCTTCGCTTATCAAGCCTACATTATTGAGTAGGCCTGATAAGGCGTAGCCGACATCAGGTAGTCAGACTGCTCGGTATTAATGAATTTGAGGTTCTATGTCTGTGGTTATTAGCGATGCCTGGCGCCAACGTTTTGGTGGTACGGCACGTCTGTATGGCGAAAATGCGTTGCAGCTGTTTGCCCAATCGCACGTTTGCGTGGTTGGGATTGGCGGAGTAGGGTCATGGGCGGCGGAAGCGCTGGCGCGAACCGGTATTGGCGCTATCACACTCATTGATATGGATGATGTGTGCGTCACCAATACAAACCGCCAGATCCATGCGCTGCGTGATAACGTCGGTCTGGCAAAAGCTGAAGTGATGGCGGAGCGTATCCGACAAATTAACCCGGAGTGCCGGGTGAACGTGGTCGATGATTTTGTTACGCCAGATAACGTTGCTGAATATATGAATGCAGGATTTTCGTACGTCATCGATGCGATTGATAGCGTGCGCCCAAAAGCGGCACTGATCGCGTACTGTCGGCGTAACAAAATTCCGCTGGTGACCACCGGTGGTGCGGGCGGACAGATCGATCCTACGCAGATTCAGGTCGTTGATTTGGCAAAAACCATCCAGGATCCGCTGGCGGCCAAGCTGCGTGAGCGGCTGAAAAGCGATTTTGGCGTGGTGAAAAACAGCAAAGGCAAGCTGGGCGTGGACTGCGTGTTCTCGACCGAAGCGCTGGTTTACCCGCAGGCGGATGGCTCGGTATGTGCGATGAAAGCGACGGCGGAAGGGCCGAAGCGTATGGATTGCGCGTCCGGGTTTGGCGCGGCTACCATGGTGACAGCCACCTTTGGCTTTGTTGCTGTCTCCCATGCGCTGAAGAAGATGATGGCGAAGGCTGCGCGTCAGGCCTGATTGTGTCGGATGGCGCTATGCTTATCCGACCTACGGTTCGTGCAGTGTTGTCGGCCGGATAAGACGTATCTGCGTCGTCATCCGACTTTCTGGGCCGCCTCGAGAATCGCCTCGTTTAGAGCATGCAGCCCCTGGCTACGCGAGGCGCTGAGCTGCGCGCGTAAACCCAGTTCGTCAAATAACGCCATCGGCGAACGCGCCAGTAACTCGGCTGCGGTTTTACCTTCGACCGCCGTGAGTAATACCGCCAACAGCCCGCGTACTATTCGACCTTCGCTGTCGCCGAAGAAATGCAGAGTGCCATTCTCATGAAGAGTATGCCCCAGCCAGACGCGGTTTTCGCAGCCCGAAATTTCTTTGGCCTGCGCCTTTAGCTTATCCGGAAGCGCCGGCAACTGCTTACCCAGCAGAATCAGCTGGCGATATTTATCTTCCCACTGAGTAAGCGGGATAAAGGTATTGCGTAACGTCTCTTCGGTTACGGTTGTGCCAAACGGGTGTCCGGCGAACAGAGGGCTTGTCATTAATCCACCAATATTTCCAGCGCGCGGTCGACGGCTGCGACCAACGCATCCACATCGCTTTGGGTATTATAAGGGGCAAATGAGGCGCGTAGTGTTCCGGATACGCCAAGTTCCGCCAGCAGCGGCTGTGCACAGTGTTGCCCCGCGCGCAGCGCAATGCCATATTCGGCCAGCAGAGTGACCATATCGCTGTGATGAACACCCGCGAAATCAAAGGCTAACAGACTGGAGTCCTGGCAGCGGAAGGAACGAAAGCCAGGGCGTTTCGCCAGGGCATCTTCTGCCAGCGTCGCCAGACCCCGGCTCCAGTTTTCGGCCTGTGCAACGTCGACGTCCGCCAGCCATTCGAGCGCCGCGCTTAGCCCGATAACGCCTGCAACGTTAGGCGTACCGGCTTCCAGCTTCCATGGTGCGGGCTGAGTGGTGAAACCGTCAAAACTGACTTCGCTAATCATCTTACCGCCCCCAAGCCAGGGAGACATGGCTTCCAGCAGTTCCGGCTTACCGTACAGCACGCCAATACCGGTGGGGCCATATAGCTTGTGGCCTGAAAACGCATAGAAATCAATATCCAACTGCTGTACATCGGCAGGGTAATGCACAATTCCCTGGGCACCATCAACCATCACCACCATGCCAGCCGCATGGGCGAGCGTAATGGCGCGGGCCAGATCCGGGCAGCCACCAGTGACGTTCGACATTTGCCCGAGCGCCAGAATGCGGCTGCGCGGGGTAATGAGCTGCGTGAGGCGCTCAACGTCTGGCAATAAATGGGGGGTGAGTGGGAGTTTGACGACCTTAGCCCCCGTTTGCTCCGCGACCATCAGCCAGGGAACGAGGTTGGCGTGATGTTCCGCTGCGCTAACGATAATCTCATCACCCGGTTGTAGGCGTGGACGCGCATAGCTTTGGGCAACCATGTTGATCGCTTCCGTTGTGCCGCGGGTCCAGACGATGGTTTTGTCATCCGACGCATTAATCAGGTGTGCGACTTTTTCCCGCGCGGCTTCATAGCGAGCGGTCAGGCGCTGGGCTTCAGCAAACTGGCTGCGATGGACGTTCCCGGCACTCAGGCTATAAAACTGATGGGTTGCCTCAATGACCGCCTGCGGCTTCAGCGCCGTAGCAGCGCTGTCGAGATAAACGCCAGCATCGTTGAGTGCGGGAAATTGTGCGCGAAACTGCGCGGGGTTAAAAGCGTTCATGGTATTCCTCAGTTCAGTAAACCGATCGTGGCGCAAAAAGGGCATTGATACAAGGGTTGTGCTAACCATCGGAATACTCTGGATATCCTGGCAAAGCCCGTTCAGTGTCTTATGCTAAATAGCGTTAGGCGAACAATTTTGCCTGTTACGGAGTATGTTTTTAATAGCATAAATCGCTTTAAGGAGAAGAAGATGAAAAAGACTGCCGCCATAATTTCTGCCTGTATGCTGACTTTTGCCCTGAGCGCCTGTTCTGGTTCGAATTACGTGATGCACACCAATGATGGCCGATCAATCGTAGCTGATGGTAAACCACAGACCGATAATGAGACGGGGATGATTTCGTATAAAGACGCTAACGGCAACAAACAGCAGATTAATCGTACTGACGTGAAAGAGATGGTAGAACTGGAGCAATAATAGCAGGTCGGCCATCGACGAAACGTGGACAAAAAAAAGCACCGCAATTTGGCGGTGCTACATTAATCACTATGGACAGACAGGGTAAATGTACAGGAAGTGAAAAAGGGTAGCTTTGCTACCATGGTCTGAATCGCAGACCAATTGCAAACACAACAACACAACATCACAACCGTAAGCCAAAAGCCCACCAGAACACGCATTCCGATAAAACTTTTCGTTCCGGCTTCAGGAAGTGCCGCCACTATAGGTATTTGCTGGTAGAACCTCAACGGACAATTTATAATGGCTCAGATAAAAAAAACTAATAGGTTACAGCCTGTTAGCTAATTGTTAAATTCATTTAACATCAAAGCCTAAAAGTCATGTCAAAACGATTACCACCCTTAAATGCGTTACGTGTTTTTGATGCTGCCGCGCGTCATTTAAGCTTTACTCGCGCAGCAGAAGAGCTTTTTGTGACGCAGGCCGCAGTAAGTCACCAAATCAAGTCACTTGAGGATTTTTTGGGGCTAAAACTGTTTCGTCGACGCAATCGATCTTTGCTGTTAACGGAAGAAGGTCAAAGCTACTTTCTCGACATTAAAGAGATTTTTTCGCAATTAACCGACGCGACGCGTAAACTTCAGGCACGCAGTGCAAAAGGTGCGCTTACCGTGAGTTTATTGCCCAGTTTTGCGATCCAATGGCTGGTGCCCAGACTCTCTAGCTTTAACTCAGCTTATCCGGGAATCGATGTCAGGATCCAGGCGGTGGACCGTCAGGAAGACAAACTGGCTGATGATGTTGATGTGGCGATTTTCTACGGACGTGGCAACTGGCCGGGTCTGCGCGTGGAAAAATTGTACGCAGAATATTTATTGCCGGTCTGCTCTCCGCTGTTGCTTACCGGTGATAAACCGCTAAAGACACCGGACGACCTGGCAAAACATACTTTATTGCATGATGCGTCGCGACGAGACTGGCAAGCCTATACGCGCCAGCTTGGCCTGAATCATATCAACGTACAGCAAGGACCTATCTTCAGCCATAGCGCCATGGTGCTACAGGCTGCAATCCATGGACAGGGGATCGCGCTGGCTAACAACGTCATGGCGCAGTCCGAAATTGAAGCCGGACGTCTGGTCTGTCCGTTTAACGATGTTCTGGTCAGCAAAAACGCATTTTATCTGGTTTGTCATGACAGTCAGGCAGAACTGGGTAAAATAGCCGCCTTCCGTCAGTGGATTCTGGCGAAAGCGGCCACGGAACAAGAAAAATTCCGCTTTCGTTATGAACAATAATTTACGTAGGGTATTCAAATGACCAGCCGTTTTATGCTGATTTTTGCCGCCGTAAGTGGCTTTATTTTTGTGGCGTTGGGCGCCTTTGGGGCACATGTTCTGAGTAAAACCCTCGGTGTTGTTGAAATGGGGTGGATTCAGACCGGCCTCGAGTATCAGGCGTTTCATACGCTGGCTATCTTTGGCCTAGCCGTCGCCATGCAACGGCGCATTAGTATTTGGTTTTACTGGAGTAGCGTGTTTCTGGCATTAGGTACAGTGCTGTTTAGCGGCAGCCTGTATTGTCTCGCGCTCTCTCATTTACGCCTGTGGGCGTTTGTTACCCCTGTTGGCGGCTTCAGCTTCCTCGTAGGCTGGGCGCTGATGTTAGTGGGCGCTATTCGATTGAAACGTAAGGGCGTTAGCCATGAATAAGGTTGTATTGTTGTGTCGCCCAGGTTTTGAAAAAGAGTGCGCCGCAGAAATTACGGATAAAGCAGGACGCCGGGAAATCTTCGGTTTTGCCCGCGTGAAAGACAATGCGGGTTACGTCATCTTCGAATGCTATCAGCAGGACGATGCTGAAAAGTTAGTGAAAGAGCTGCCGTTTAGTTCGCTGATTTTTGCTCGTCAAATGTTTGTGGTGGGCGAGTTGCTGCAATACTTACCGCCGGAAGATCGCATTACGCCGATCGTTGGCATGTTGCAGGGCGTGGTGGAAAAGGGTGGCGATCTGCGAGTAGAAGTTGCCGACACCAATGAAAGCAAAGAGCTGGTTAAATTTTGCCGTAAATTTACCGTACCGTTGCGTGCAGCGCTGCGCGAAGCGGGCGTACTGGCAAAGTATGAAACGCCAAAGCGTCCGGTGGTTCACGTCTTCTTTATCGCCCCTGGCTGTTGTTATACCGGCTATTCCTGGCCTGACAATAACTCACCGTTTTACATGGGGATTCCGCGTCTGAAGTTTCCAGCCGATGCGCCGAGCCGTTCAACGCTCAAGCTGGAAGAAGCGCTGCACGTGTTTATCCCTGCCGATGAATGGGATGAGCGTCTGGCGAACGGGATGTATGCGGTGGATTTAGGCGCCTGCCCGGGCGGATGGACCTATCAGCTGGTTAAACGCAACATGTGGGTTTACTCCGTGGATAACGGCCCGATGGCGCAAAGCCTGATGGATACCGGACAGGTCACCTGGCTGCGTGAAGACGGATTTAAGTACCGTCCGAATCGCAACAACATTTCGTGGATGGTCTGTGACATGGTGGAGAAGCCGGCGAAGGTTGCCGCGCTGATGGCACAATGGCTGGTCAACGGCTGGTGTCGTGAGACGATCTTCAACCTCAAACTGCCGATGAAAAAACGCTACGAAGAGGTGTCACAGAACCTGGCTTACATTCAGGCCCAGCTTGATGAACATGGTGTAAATGCCCAGATTCAGGCGCGTCAGTTGTATCATGACCGTGAAGAAGTAACCGTTCACGTACGTCGTCTGTGGGCTGCCGTCGGCGGTCGTCGCGACGAGCGATAAGGCTACAACCCAGGTCGGATGGCGGCGTAATCGCCCTATTCGGCCTGGATTGCTTCAATCAGCTGTGTATCTGAAACAATATGCGTCACATCATCCAGATGCCCAATTCTGGCCTCTCCCGAACGATTAAATTTACTTTTATCGATCAGTAATAAAGACTGCGATGCACGCTTAAGCAGAATGGATTTGAAGTCTGCGTTGGTTGCATTTGAGTCCCAGAGCGCACCGTCGCTGTCGATCCCTTCGCAGGAAAAAATAAACAGGTCAATCTCGAGTGGTTTTAGCTGCGAGATAAGCGAGGGATTAACGTAGCAACCGTATTTGCGCTCAAGACGACCGCCGGAGCTGATAAGCTGAATGTGTTCACGTTTAGCCAATTCCTGGCAGATGGGCTGGCTGTTGGTAAAAACGTGAATGTTGATGTCCGGTAACTGTCGCGCCAGATACCAGCAGGTAGAGCTGGCGTCTAAGGCAATTACCATACCTTCTTCGATCCATGCCAACGCTTCACGGGCGATATCCGCTTTGTGTGCATAGTGGCTTTTGAGTCGAATATGAAATGGGTCACCGCTGTCCTGATTTTCCCGGTGAATAACTTTGGCCCGACCGTGGTTGCGTAACACTTTTCCCTGGGTCTGTAACTCGCTGAGATCGCGGCGGATGGTCTCTTTGCTGACGTTAAGCTGCAAAGCCAGGGCTTCGGTTGTCAGGCTTTTGTGGTTAGTAAGCAGATCTACGATTGCCTGCTGGCGCGCCGCTTTCATGTTCTGATCCTCATCTAATGATGAATGCCCGTACCTGACGGGCATTCTGACCAGAGATTACGGCGTTACCCCTTTTTTTAAAAGAATATTCCCGTACTTTGCCCGCTCTCCTGTGATAACGATCGCAAACGCCTTTTGTGCTCGTTCGTAAAAGGCATAGCGGTCAATACGCGTGATGTCCGGGCAGGGGGTCTGTAATGAAAGTGCCTGACGATAGCGAGCCTCAACGTCAGGATCGAGAGTGTCACCTTCAACCGCAGCCATCATCACCAGCGGTGGGGCGTAGCTGTCCAATTCAAATAGCGGAATAAGCGCCCGCAGCAGATCGCTGACCAGCAGACCGTCAGCGCGGATGACCTGCGGCCCCATGCTGTTGGCCGGGAAGTGGGCATCGGAAAAGATAATCTCATCGCCGTGTCCCATTTCGGCCAGCACTTTCAGTAAGTCGGGGGAAATTAAGGGAGATATCGTTTTAAGCATGTTACTCGACTCCTGTGAGTTCGGATTCGGTTTGCGGATAGAAGTAACGGTACTGATAGCGCACCTGTTCGCGCGCCTGCTCCGGGGAGGTAAATTCCCCGATGCCTGACCAGGCAAACATTGCGGCGCCTGCCACGGTAGTTTCGGCATCATCCAGCACTTTGACTGGGATCCCGAGTACGTTCGCTTTGATTTGGTTCCACAAGATATTGCGGCTGCCCCCGCCAACTAATAGCAGTTCAGTGGCCTGGAAATGGCCGATTTTTTCCAGCGTTTGCAGATTCCGCTGCAGCTGTTCTGTCAGTCCTTCCAGCGCGGCGCGATAAAAGTGTCCACGGGTAGTATTGAGGGTAACCCCTTGCCAGCCCGCATTCTGACAGGCCAGCAGGTCGCAGTGCATCTTCACCCCTTGGGCACCAGCGGGAATATCCCGAGCTTCATCAATCAACGTTTGCCAGGGCGTGTCCTCGGTCCATAACAGCTTTCGAACCCATTCAAGCACGCCGGAGGCCAGCCACTGCATTCCGGGATTGTTAAGCCCAGCCTGACTATCCAGCTCACAGGTGGAGCCCGCATAATGGCTGAGCAGGGAGGTATTTACCTGCGCACTGCGCACCATCAGAATTTCCCATGTGCCGGAAGAGAGTACCGGTTCATCCTGTTGGGCTCCTGCGCCAAATAGCGCAAACTGTGTGTCGTGTCCGGCAGAGATGACCGGAATACCCTCTGGAAGTCCGAGCTGGCTGGCGGCCTCGCGTTGCAGTACCCCAATTTGTTCGCCTGCTTCAACCAGGCGCGGAAACAGGCGACGCGGTATGCCTGTTGCCTGCAAAATGTCCTGGCTGAAATCACGTTGCTGGATATCCAGCATCTGGCTGGTTCCCGCCATGGTGATGTCAGTTGTGAACTCGCCGGTTAAACGTTGGTTGATAAGCGACGAGATAAACAGCCAGGCGTGCGCCTGTTCCAGTAATTGCGGGTGGTTCTCTTTCAGCCATACCAGTTTGTACAGCGTATTGAAGCTAAACGCCCCAACGCCGGAGATTTCCTGCAGTTGCTGCGGTGACATGTAGCGATGGATATTCTCCATAACCGCTGCGGTACGTGGGCATTTCCAGCTGATCACCGGATACAGTTGTTTTCCGTTCTTATCCACCAGCGCGCCATCCACGCCGAAGGTGGTGACGGCGATCCCGCGAATTTGGCAGGCGGCCAGTTGTAAGGAAAGCCGCTGACAGCAGTCGGCAAAGCGTTGCAGAATGGCCTCCAGCGACCATTGGTGCCAGGCACTGTTTTCTGCGGCGATGTCACTGGCGTTCGGGGTCGCTGCGCGGGCGACAATCTTTCCCTGTCGGTCAACGGCAATGGCCCGCACGTTGGTCGCGCCACAGTCGAGAACCAGAATAACCTCTTGTTTCATAATTGCTCCTGGGAGATTACCTATTTCCGGATGGCGGCTTCGCCTTATCCGGCCTACAAAACCGTGTGCTTCGTAGGCCGCGCCGCCATCAGGCAATCGCTCGATGTTTAACGCTTATACAGCGGACCGTAGTTCTGACAAGCGCGGTAATCCTGACCTTCCGTATCCATACCGTGGGCGGCCCAGGAGGAAGGACGATAAATTTTCTCGTCTTCTACGTTGTGCATGCACACCGGGATACGCAGCATGGCAGCCAGAGTGATAAAGTCCGCACCTACGTGACCAATCGTCAGCACCCCGTGGTTAGCACCCCAGTTAGCCATGACGGAATAGACGTCGCTGAACGGGCCCTTGCCGGTTAAGCGCGGAGCAAACCAGGTGGTTGGCCATGTGGAGTTGGTACGCGCATCAAGCTGGTCGTGCATATCTTTCGGCAGCTCCACGCTCCAGCCTTCCGCGATTTGCAGCACCGGCCCCAACCCTTTGATGATGTTGATACGGCTCATGGTGAACGGCACACCGCCTTCAGTCAGGAAGCGAGATGAGTAACCGCCCCCGCGGAAGTATTCGTGAATAGCCGGGCACCATTCGGTTGCCGCCAGGCATTCATCCGCCTCTTTCTGCGAGATTTCCCAGTGTGGTTTCATGGTCGGTTTACCTTCGCTGTCGCGCTGTTTGCAGGAACCGTCCAGTGCCGCAGAACCGGAGTTAATCAAGTGAATAATGCCGTGCTCAGCAAGTCCGGTCAGTGGTTTACCCGTGACGCGTTCAACCGCCTCTGGCGACCAATAGGTGCGCACATCGGCAAAGACCTGGGCCGTGCCGGTGAGTTGATGGCCGAACAGCATCGCCACGCCGTTCAGGCTGTCGTTTTCTGTCGCGACAACGAACGGTTCACGAACGCCATTCCAGTCAAATGAGCTGTTGAGCAACGCTTCGGCGGTATCGCCATTTGGGTATTGATCGGTCCAGTGACGCTGGCCCTGGAAGCCTGCGGCGATCGCGTTATAGCCCAGGGATTCTTCGACCAGACCTTTGTCTGCCAGCTTTTTGTTACCCTGCATCATGTCGCGAATGCACATAGCCATCAGCAGACTTTCTTTCAGCACCGCGCGGCTTTGTTCTGCGTTACGCTTATATTGTTGTGCGTTCTGATCTTCGCCGTAGCGGAAGTTTTTGTCCGCCCACGCCAGCGCCATTTCCAGCTCGGTTTCATCATAGATTTTCTGGTCAATGCGACGACGCAGCTCGGTCATATCAACCGCCTGCACCTTCATACCCAGCCAGGATTCAAAGAAGTTATGGTCGACGATAGAACCGGCGATGCCCATTGATACACCACCGACAGACAGGTAGCTTTTCCCTTTCATACTGGCAACCGCTAAACCGGCACGGGCAAAACGCAGCAGTTTTTCTTCAACATCGGCAGGGATAGATGTGTCGTCTGCATCCTGTACGTCATGACCATAGATGGAGAAGGCAGGAAGGCCTTTTTGGCTGTGAGCTGCCAGTGCGGCGGCCAGGTAAACCGCCCCCGGACGTTCCGTGCCGTTGAAGCCCCAGATCGCTTTCGGGCGCATCGGATCCATGTCGATGGTTTCACTGCCGTAGCACCAACATGGGGTAACTGTAATCGTCACGCCAACATTCTGGCTGCTGAATTTTTCTTCACAGGCCGCGGATTCTGCCATGCCGGCGATACAGGTATCGGCAATCACACATTCAATTTGTGCGCCGCAGGCATGACGAAGTTTTTCAGTGATAAGCGCTGCGGTAGCTTTAGCCATATTCATGGTTTGCTCTTCGAGCGACTCACGTACACCCATACGACGTCCGTCAATAACCGGGCGAATACCAATTTTTGGTAAGCTGATTTTTTTCATCACAGATTCCTCACGTTATTCGGATAAATATTCAGTTGGCTGCCGTTTGTGAACGGAAGCGGGCAAAAATAAAGATGATGGCGAAGCAAAGCGCCGGGACCAGTTCAGCTGTTGGGATATTGCCAGCGGCATCGCTGACAAAGCCCATCACCGGGGTCACAATGCCGCCGCCAATGATAGTCATGACGATAAAAGACGAGCCGTATTTGGTGTCTTGTCCCAGATTTTTGATCCCCAGAGAAAAAATGGTTGGGTACTGAATCGACATAAATGCACTGCACAGCGTCAGGGCCAGTAGGCCGATCTGACCACCGGTGAAGGCGGAAATGAGGCACAGGATCATGGCAAGCAGGGCATATGCGGCCAGCACTTTATGCGGTGCAAAGCGACTGATAAGCCAGGTGCCGGAGAAACGACCGATAAAGAAGCACACCATGGTGCCGGTCAGGTAGTTGGCGGCGAAACCTGGCGTCATGTCTGGGATCTCTTCGATTGCGTAGCGAATCAGGTAGCTCCAGCAGGCAGTTTGTGCACCGACGTAGCAGAACTGCGCCAGTACCGCCCAACGCCAGTGGCGAATGCGCACCAGGCGGGAAAGGGACGCGGAGAATGAACTCTGAGCGTTGTCACTGTGATCGTCACTTTGCAGGGTCGGAAACTTGGTAAACATGATCAGCAGGGCGACCAGCAAAACGACCGCGACGATGATCATATAAGGGGTTTGAACCGATAACACCAGGCTGTGCTTGTAGGCGCTTAGCTGTTCTGGCGCCATCTTATCGAGTACGTCTTGAGATTGATGTGGCACATTAGACAAAATAAGACTTTGCCCAAAAACAACCGCAATAATGGCACCAAATGAGTTAAAAGTTTGCGCGAGATTTAATCGGAAGTGACCGCCGCTTTCCGGGCCCAGTACGGTTACAAAGGGGTTGGCAGCCGTTTCCAGACAACCTAAGCCCGCCGCAATAATAAATAGGCCAATCAGGAATAAGGTGTAATTCATTACCTCAGCCGCTGGCCAGAATAATGCTGCACCGATGGCATATAAGAATAATCCGGTAATAATACCTGCTTTATAACTTAGTTTTTTCATCAGGATCCCGGCTGGGATTGGAATGACGAAATAACCAAAATAAAAAGCAGATTGAATCAGACCAGCCTGAAAGTTTGTTAATGTAAAAGCTTGCTGAAATTGTGGTAATAAAATGTCATTAAGATTATTGGCAACCGCCCAAAGAAAAAACAGTGAACAGAGTAACGCGAAGGGAATGACATAATTTTTTGTCTGCCCCCGCTCTACCGCATGAAAACTTTGTGTTTGTATTGATGTGTTTCCCATAGCATCCTCATCAGTTCATAAGCATGTTCAACAGCTTAAGAGTACGATTGGTGATTTTTACCAACCTGCTAATCCAGGTGAGTTCCGGTAACCTGCCAGATAAAATTGGCCTTCATGAATGAACTCATGAATTCATTTTCAAATAAAAACCGGCCATTAATATGATGGTGGTCACATTTATGCTCAGGGTGTGGGTTTATGTGATTATCATCACTTTAATTTCTTTAAAACAATGACCGTTTGAGGAAAATAAATTAAAAAGCCACAGGGATAATGCCCGAATTAATTAGTTAAGTGGAAAACGGGCAATGGTAACAATTTATTCGCAAATGACCGTTTTATAATGGTTTTATTAAGAACGGACATTTTGCAATTGTAATATTATGCTTGCATGTTTTTATTCATCGTTATTAGTTGATGAACATCACAAAATCCAGTGCTAAAAATTCCCTTCTCTTTATTCAGCATGATGATAGTTAGCAAATACCCGCTTAAATCAACAGAGCGTCGAGGTATTAGCAATGTTCTGTTGTCGCATTTTGACTCACTGAGAGAGGTAAGTAATGGAACGAAATACGCTGGCACGGCAGATTATCAATACCTGCCTGGAAATGACCCGTCTGGGGCTGAATCAGGGGACTGCGGGTAATGTAAGTGTGCGTTACCAGGACGGGATGTTAATTACCCCGACGGGTATTCCCTATGACAAACTCACCGAATCCCACATAGTGTACATCAATGCTGAGGGGCAGCACGAAGAAGGGAAATTACCTTCCAGCGAGTGGCGGTTCCATATGGCCGCTTATCAGACGCGTCCCGATGCTCAGGCGGTGGTCCATAATCATGCCGTGCATTGTACTGCTGTTTCTATTCTCAACCGGCCAATCCCGGCAATCCATTACATGATTGCGGCGGCTGGCGGTAACTCAATTCCCTGTGCGCCATATGCGACGTTTGGCACGCGTGAGCTTTCCGAGCACGTTGCGGTAGCGCTGAAAAACCGAAAAGCAACGCTGTTGCAGCATCATGGGCTGATCGCCTGCGAAGAAAATCTGGAAAAAGCCCTGTGGTTAGCGCATGAAGTGGAAGTGCTGGCGCAGCTTTATCTCAGCACGCTGGCGATTACCGATCCGGTTCCGGTACTGGATGATGAGGCTATCGCTATTGTGCTGGAAAAATTCAAAACATACGGATTGCGTATTGAGGAATAGGAGATAAAACGATGGCGAACAGAATGATTCTGAACGAAACGGCATGGTTTGGCCGGGGCGCTGTTGGCGCATTAACCGATGAAGTTATTCGTCGTGGTTATCGCAAAGCGTTGATTGTGACTGATAAAAATCTGGTGCAGTGCGGCGTTGTTGAGAAGGTGATTTCCCGAATGGATGCTGCAGGTCTGGCATGGGAAATCTATTCAGGCGTTATTCCTAATCCAACCATTGCGGTAGTGCAGGAAGGATTGAGTGTCTTTCAGCAAAGCGGCGCAGACTATCTGGTCGCCATTGGTGGAGGCTCCCCGCAGGATACCTGTAAAGCGATTGGCATTATTAACAATAACCCAGAGTTTGCGGATGTACGCAGCCTTGAAGGGTTATCGCCGACACGCTTCCCGAGCGTGCCAGTTATGGCTATCCCAACCACTGCGGGAACGGCGGCGGAAGTGACCATTAACTACGTGATCACTGACGAAGAGAATCGGCGTAAGTTTGTTTGTGTCGATCCACATGACATCCCGCAGGTGGCGTTCATTGATGCTGACATGATGGACGGCATGCCTGCTGCATTAAAAGCGGCTACTGGCGTAGATGCACTGACTCATGCCATTGAAGGCTACATCACGCGGGCTGCGTGGGCGCTTACCGATGCGCTGCACATTAAAGCCATCGAAATTATTGCCGGGTCATTACGTGGTTCCGTTGCGGGCGACAGCCAGGCGGGGGAAGCGATGGCTCTGGGCCAGTACGTTGCCGGGATGGGTTTCTCCAACGTAGGTCTGGGATTAGTGCATGGTATGGCACACCCGTTAGGCGCGTTCTACAACACGCCGCACGGCGTCGCGAATGCCATTTTGCTGCCGCACGTGATGCACTATAACGCCGAATTCACCGGGGAAAAATTCCGCGATATCGCCCGGGCAATGGGGGATAAGGTTGAAGGACTGACGCTGGCAGATGCACGCAAAGCGGCGGTGGATGCCGTCTTCGCCCTTAATCGCGATGTAGGTATCCCACTGCATCTACGCGATGTTGGCGTCCGTAAAGAGGATATTCCTGCGCTGGCGCAAGCCGCATTTGACGATGTTTGTACCGGGGGAAATCCGCGTGAAGCGAGCCTTGGGGATATCGTTGAGCTGTACCATACTGCCTGGTAATCACCTGGCGCTTATCCGGCCTACAGGGTAGTACGATAAGTAGGCCGGATAAGCGCAGCGCCATCCGGAAATAAGACTACCGCGCCAGCCGTAGCTGCTGTAGGTTTCCGTCGATATGTAAGTCCGTTTGCAGCCGCGCGATATCGCGGCACAAAAACGCCATCTCCCGATGTTCTTCGAGTTTCTTGCGCCATTTCTCCGGTACGTCATCCAGATGTTCATACAGCGCCTCCAGCGTTGGAAACTGTGCCAGCAGTTGTGTGGCGCTTTTAGGACCAATACCGGCAACCCCCGGTATTTTAGAACTGCTGATCCCGGCCAGTCCCCAATAATCTGGCAGCTGTTGCGGCAGTACGCCGAACTCTTTCTCGATAAACGGCGCATCCAGCCAGCGTTTCTGGAAATAATCGCGAATCCGCAGCGTTGGGGAGAGTAGCTGACAGTAGCCTTTATCGGTTGAAACGATAGTCGCCTGGTGTCCCGCCTGGCTAACTTTCACCGCCAGAGTGGCGGCTAAATCATCGGCTTCATTCCCGCTGGATACCCAGCAGCAGACGCCGCGCTGTTCAAAAGCGGCGCGTAAGGCGGACATTTCCTGGTGTAAATCGTCAGGCATCGGCGGGCGACCGGCTTTGTAGTCAGGTAACCGTTGGTGACGCCAGCCGCTGTTACGCGCTTCGTCATCAAATACCGCCACGGCGTGCGTGGGTTGACTGTGCACAATCAGCTGATCGAGCGCGTGCTGGCATGTCTCCACGCAGGGGGAGCCCTGTACGGCGTGAATACGGCGGATGAGATTCAGTGCATCAACAATGAGCAGGTGGACGGCCACTGTGTTCTCCCTAACAAATTAGTCTGTAGGGTAACATTCACGACGAGTGGAGACGAGCATTGCGAAAGAGCGCTATCCGAAAGCCTGATAAGCGAAGCGCCAGCAGGCAATAAAAGCCGGATACGGCGAGCGCCTTATCCGGCCTACAGATACGAAAATGTGCTGAGAATTAATCGCAGGTGACAATCTTCATCGCCAGACCACCACGAGAGGTTTCGCGGTATTTGGCATTCATGTCTTTACCGGTTTCGTACATGGTCTCGATAACTTTATCGAGGCACACGCGTGGTTCACTGGTACGGCGCAGCGCCATACGTGCAGCGTTCACCGCTTTAACCGAAGCAATGGCATTACGCTCAATGCACGGTACCTGAACCTGGCCGGCAACCGGGTCGCAGGTCAGACCCAGGTTGTGTTCCATACCGATTTCTGCCGCGATGCATACCTGCATTGGGCTACCGCCCAGCAGTTCAGCCAGACCAGCCGCTGCCATGGAGCAGGCGACGCCAACTTCACCCTGACAGCCGACTTCGGCACCAGAGATAGAGGCGTTCATCTTGTACAGTGAACCAATGGCGCTCGCGACCAGCATGTAGCGTGCCAGCGAGTTAGCGTTCACTTCACGGATAAACTTGTCATAATACGCCAGTACGGCAGGAACAATCCCGCATGCACCGTTGGTTGGTGCAGTCACCACGCGTCCACCGGCTGCGTTTTCTTCGTTCACGGCCAGCGCGAACATGTTGATCCAGTCAACAACCGCCATCGGGTCGGTGGTGGTTTTGTCGCTGCTGACCAGCATGCGACGCAGCGCAGCAGCACGACGCGGAACGCGCAGTTTGCCCGGCAATACACCTTCGGTGGTGATGCCGCGTTCAATCCCGCTACGCATCACTTCCCAGACGTTAGCAAAGTGCTGTTCCAGCTCTTCTTTGCTGTGCAGCGCCAGTTCGTTTTGCATCATCAGACCGGAAAGCGACAGGCCGGTTTCCTGGCAATGACGTTGCAAATCAGCTGCGGATTTATACGGATATGGCACGTTTACCGGAGAGTTGTTCGGTAAACCAAAATGTTCTTCATCAACGATGAACCCACCGCCAATGGAATAGTAAGTCTGGCTGTAAATGGCCTTTTCGCCCGCCAGTGCGGTAATGCGCATCCCGTTTTCGTGCAGGGACAGATTGTCCGCATGGAAATTCATGCACTTATCGACCGGGAACTCGACCTCATGTTGACCGTCTGCCAGCAGCAAACGCCCATGAGTATTCACATCCTGGATAAAGGACGGAATGGCATCAATGTCTACGGTATCCGGCAGATTACCCGCCAGGCCCATAATAATCGCGATGTCGGTATGGTGACCTTTCCCCGTCAGAGATAAAGAGCCATAGACATCAACCACTACGCGGGTTACGTCAGTGAGAATTCCGCGTGCAATCAGGTCATCCGTGAATTGTTTGCCTGCTTTCATCGGGCCAACAGTGTGGGAGCTGGAAGGGCCAATGCCGATTTTGAAAATATCGAATACGCTAATCATGAGGCGTCCATTGTGTATCGAGGTGCGCCGCCCCGAGGAGCGGCGCAGGGGAATTAACTGAACAGAGAGTAGAAAATAGCGGAGATAGCGATCAGGCCCATAATCACAACGAAGACGTTGCTGATATGGCCGCTGTACTTACGCATTGCCGGTACTTTCTGAATGGCATACATCGGCATCAGGAACAGAATCATCGCGATGATTGGGCCACCCAGGGTCTCAATCATGCCGAGGATGCTTGGGTTCAGCGTCGCCACAATCCAGGTGGTTACCAGCATGAACAGCGCAGTGATTTTGTTCAGTTTGTTGATTTCGATGGATTTGCCTTTGCCGCGCAGAGACTTAATCACCATACCATTGAAGCCTTCACGTGCGCCCAGGTAGTGGCCCAGGAAGGATTTGGTGATAGCGATAATCGCGATGATCGGTGCCATCCAGGCAATAATCGGCGCGTTAAAGTGGTTCGCCAGGTAAGACAGAATCGAGATGTTCTGCTCTTTCGCTGCTGCCAGGTCTGCCGGAGTCAGGCTGAATACGCAGCTGAAGACGAAGAACATAACGGTCAGTACCATCATGATGTGAGCGAATGCCAGAATCTTGGAGCATTTTTTCTCTGCTTCATCACCGTACTCTTCACGCTTCGCCACGGCGAAGGAGGAGATGATCGGGGAGTGATTGAAGGAGAACACCATTACCGGAATTGCCAGCCACAGGGTCAACAGCAGGCCGTTGCCGGTGGTTGCCGCAGAGTCAAAAGACATGGTTTCCAGAATCGCACCGCTCCACTGAGGGATCAGGTACAGCGCCAGCAGCATCAGCGCCGCAACGAACGGGAATACCAGGATGCTCATCGCCTTAACGATCATCTGCTCACCGAAGCGCACGATGGTCATCATGCCGACAATCAGGATCAGTGACAGGATTGCGCGCGGCGGCGGCGTAATCGCCAGCTGGTGGGTCAGGAAGCTTTCAACCGTGTTGGTGATGGCTACGCTGTAAACCAACAGAATCGGGTAGATAGCGAAGAAGTAGAGCAGGGTAATCAGTTTACCTGCACCAACACCAAAGTGTTCTTCTACAACTTCGGTGATGTCTTCACCCGGATTTTTACCGGACAGCACAAAGCGAGTCAGGCCACGGTGTGCAAAGAAGGTCATTGGGAAGGCAAGGATCGCCATGATGATCAGCGGGATCATACCGCCTACGCCTGCGTTAATCGGCAGGAACAATACACCCGCCCCAATCGCCGTGCCGTAAAGGCCCAGCATCCACATGGTGTCTGTTTTGCGCCATGCGCTGCGGGTCTGGCCCGTAACGATAGTGCTGGTTTGAGTGTTTTCCATCTATTTCTCCTGGAGGAAGCTTAAAAAGTCGGGTTTGGGGTCAATCCAATGAGAAAGTACCCGACTGTAAATCGAAATTCGTTGAGCGATTTTTATATAATTTTTCGCCGTAATAATTTTCGGGCGGAAAGATACATTTTAGTAATGAATGTATCAGTGATCGGGATCCCAAATGCAATAATCCACCTTTTATGTGGATAAATTTGGGCCATTAATCTGTTAAAAAATAGTCAAAGCGAATTTACGGGCGCGAAGGCTAACATTAACGACATATCTCATGAAAGCGAAGGCGCGAAGATAGGCGTGTTCAGCTGTAAAAACTGTTGTTTTTAGATGATTTCGGCGACTAATAATAATTTTCTAAGATAAATCACGGTTGGTTTTTCAAAGTAATCGTTTGCGTAGCTCGCTGTTTTTTATGAATCATCACTGGCATTTATATGATTGTCGGAGCTATGTGACTGGTATCACTAAAAAAAGCCGGGAGGCAAGTGCGCCAAACCCGGCTTTGATATGGACAAAACTGTCACCGCTATAGCGCTGCTAGCGGGTGTTGAAGGTTAGGCGCAGATCTCGTAACAAGGGATATACGCAGTGCCCGGTAACTTCATACGATGTTGTGCAACAAAGCCCTGCAGGAGATCGTCCATGCGGCGCATCATTTCGCGGTCACCGTGGATTTTGTACGGGCCAAACTCTTCAATAGCGCGGATCCCGACTTCCTTCACGTTACCTGCCACAATACCGGAGAATGCACGCCGTAAATCGGCGGCCAATACTTCAACGGGTTGATCCGGGTACAGCTTCAGGTTGGCCATGTTTTCATGGGACGGCTCGAACGGCATCTGCAGATCGGGCGCGATACGAATCGACCAGTTAAAGCTGTAAGCATCTCCTGTGTCGCGACGGTTTTCTTTCACCAGCGGCATCGCTTTTTTCATCAGACGCGCCACTTCTGCCGCATCGTCAATGATGATGCGATAGTGGCGACGCGCATCTTCCCCCAGCGTGTGCACGATAAATTCGTCCAGCACGCGGAAGTAATCCGCACTCTCTTTTGGTCCGGTCAGGATCAGCGGTAGAACCTGATCTTTGTTGGCAGGATTCATCAGGATCCCCAGCAGATACAGCAGCTCTTCTGCTGTCCCTACGCCACCCGGGAAGATGATAATACCGTGGGCGATACGCACGAACGCTTCCAGACGTTTTTCAATGTCCGGCATGATGATCAGTTCGTTTACCAGCGGGTTAGGCGGTTCAGCGGCGATGATTGACGGTTCGGTCATGCCAATAAAGCGGCTGTCTTTGTATCGCTGCTGGGCGTGGCCGACCGCAGCGCCTTTCATTGGCGCTTCCATCGCCCCCGGACCGCAGCCGGTACAGATGTTTAGTTCGCGCAGGCCCAGTTGGGTGCCGACGCGACGGGCGTACAGGTATTCATTCTCGTTGATTGAGTGACCGCCCCAGCAGACGACCATGTTCGGCGCTTCACCAACGTGCAGCGCCCGTGCATTACGCAGGATCGAGAATACGAGGTTGGTAATATGCACCGAGCTTTCGAGATCCAGATGCTGAAAACGACCAGCGTTATGGATCTGGCCATTGACGAACAGAATGTCACGCAGCACGGCAAACAGGTTTGCCTGTAGCGCACGAATAATGCGTCCGTCAACAAACGCATCTTCAGGTGGGTTGATCAGTTCCAGCTTCACGCCCCGTTCGCGGCGCAGTACGTTAATATCGAAACTTTCAAAGCGTGACAGCAGTTCTTTGCTGTTGTCGGTCAAACTGCCGGAGTTCAGAACGGCAAGCGAACAGTTACGAAACAGTTGATACAGGTCGCTGCTGGCCGTGCGTTTAAGCATATCGACTTCCAGCTGCGACAACATGTCCATTGAGCCAAGCGGGCTAATATGTGTAATCAAGTAAACTCCTTATGGGACGCAACACGTCATTCCCTATTGATTACAATAGCCCTGGCTTATGACCTTTCACAACCTTGCGCGCGGAATCCGACACGCAAAATTGAGAAAAAAGATTACTGACGTACCAGACGACCGGTTGCCGGAGTGAAATCGGTGTTGGTGCGCCATGGGTTAATGTCCAGGCCGCCACGTCGCGTGTAGCGTGCGTAGACGCTCAGTTTCTCTGGCTGGCAGAAGCGCAGAATGTCATTGAAAATACGTTCCACGCACTGCTCATGAAATTCATTATGGTGGCGGAAGGAGACCAGATAACGCAGCAGCTTCTCTCTGTCGATTTTCCGTCCACGATACTGAATTTGTATGGAGCCCCAGTCGGGTTGATGGGTAATCAGACAGTTGGATTTCAGCAGGTGGCTGACCAGCGTCTCTTCCACTGCTTTTTCACCGCTCACGGCATTTTCCAGATACGCAGTGCTGAACTGGTAGTTGTCGATGACGATATCCTGATTGTCGATACAGGTCCCATTAAAGTGGGCTATCGGCTGCCCTTCCAGTTCGTCAAGGCGGTACAGCGCCACGCTGACATCACCTTGAGCGCAGGCGCGAAGATCGTTTTCCAGTGTCTGGCGTACCGCGTCCCAGGAATCAAAACGCGTCTGGTTAAAACTGTTCAGGTAAAGCTTAAAGCTTTTCGACTCAATCAGATTTACGCTGGTGTAATCCAGTTCCACGTGACCGACCGCGACTTGCGGTAAGCCGTTGGCATTCAGCCACGACAGTTCATATAGCGTCCAGATATCCGCACCGTGAAAAGGCAAGTTATCGGCCTTTAAATCCAGCGGGTCGCGATTCAGGCTGCGCGGAACGCCCTGCAACAGACTTGCATCGTAATTGTCTCGGTAATCCGTTGATTTACCAAGAGTCAGGCCGTTAAGCGCCTGATGATTTTCATAAGAGGACATGTTTCACCGTCATAAACCAGATACACTATGCGACAAGTGTATCCTGGCTTTTGTGAAGAGAGAAATCAGTGGACGAATTGACAGCGCAGGCGTTGATAGCCTTTACGACGCGTTATTGCGACGCATGGCATGAAAAAAACAACAGTTGGCCGCTCAGCGAAGAGCTGTATGGCGTACCTTCTCCGTGTATCATTTCTTCCACAGACGATGCCGTATTTTGGCGGCCTCAACCTTTTGTCGGCGAAAATAACCTCAATGCGGTTGAACGGGCCTTTGATATTGTGGTACAATCTGCCGTTCACGCTTTTTACACCACCCAGTTTGCTGGTGATATGCACGCGCAGTTTGCGGATGAAAAGCTCACGCTGCTGCAAACCTGGAGTGAAGATGACTTCAGGCGCGTTCAGGAAAACCTGATTGGTCATCTGGTTACGCAAAAGCGCCTCAAGCTATCACCTACGCTTTTTATTGCCACACAAGATAATGAGCTTGACGTCATTTCGGTGTGCAATCTGTCCGGTGAAGTGTGCAAAGAAACGCTGGGAACCCGTAAACGAACGGTGCTGGCGGCTTCACTTGCGGAATTCCTCACTCAACTTAAGCCAGTTCTGTAATCCAGTTTGCCCTGAATCTTGTGAGAGATCTCTTACAAACCCTGTAGGACATTGCCAGGTGATAAGTAAAGACTTAATGAATTGATAAAATAATAATTTATTATTATTCAATTGGTTAGTGTTTTATTGTCAACTTTCATACGAAAATAATCGTAAGGGTAAGCCTGTAAGCATCTTGTAAGACAAAGCGAAACAGGCGATTCTATATCTGTCGACAAGGAGTCGCACAACGAAGAGAACATCAGGATGATGGCTCTTCGCCAGGACACACCAGGACGGTGTTGCAAGGACAGGCTTCAGGACGAAGCAAAGAGGAAGACGCTGGATGCGTTAAAGGACACCTCCAGGATGGAGAATGAGAGCCGGTCAGGATGTTCGGCGGGTCTGGATGGCCAGGATACTTCAGGATGAAGTTTTCACATCGGGGTGATGTGAGCAGGATGCAAAAGTTCAGGATGAACATGGTCGTAAGACCACAGGAAAAGTTGTCACGGATGAGCAGGGAGCACTAAAAGTAGCTGGAATGCTGCGAAACGAACCGGGAGCACTGTTTTTACAGTGCTCCCTTTTTTTATTTCCCTTCACTAGTGTTATTCTCCGCGCCAGATTTTTTCATCATTGAGGTTAATTTCATGACGACTCATGACCGTGTGCGCCAGCAGTTACACGCACTTGAAGCGCTACTGCGTGAACATCATCACTGGCGGATGGATGAGCCAGCAGAGCATCTGTTTACCAGTACGCAGCCTTTTTGTATGGATACCATGGAGCCGGTCGAGTGGCTGCAGTGGGTGTTGATTCCCCGCATGCATACGTTGATTGATAACGCGCAGCCGCTTCCGCAGGCTTTTGCCGTCGCACCGTATTACGAAATGGCGCTGGCAGCCGATCACCCGCAACGCGACATTCTCCTGGCTGCATTGCAGGAGCTGGATGCGCTGTTTACAAGTGATAACGCCTGATGCTGGAAATTCTTTATCAGGACGAATGGCTGGTCGCCGTCAATAAACCTTCGGGCTGGTTGGTTCACCGCAGTTGGCTCGACCGGGATGAGAAAGTGGTGGTGATGCAAACGGTGCGCGACCAAATTGGTCAGCACGTATTTACCGCCCATCGACTCGACAGACCAACCTCCGGCGTGCTGCTGATGGGACTGTCCAGCGAAGCCGGGCGTTTACTGTCCCAGCAGTTTGAACATCATCAAATTCAGAAACGCTATCATGCGATTGTGCGTGGCTGGCTGATGGATGATGCCGTGCTGGATTATCCGCTGGTCGAAGAGCTGGATAAGATTGCCGATAAGTTTGCCCGCGATGATAAAGGCCCGCAGCCTGCTGTCACCCATTATCGTGGCCTGGCAACGGTAGAAATGCCGGTAGCGACCGGGCGTTATCCGACTACCCGTTACGGGCTGGTGGAGCTGGACCCTAAAACCGGTCGCAAGCACCAGCTCAGACGCCATCTGGCGCACTTGCGCCATCCGATTATCGGCGACAGCAAGCATGGTGATTTGCGGCAAAACCGCAGCGCCGCGGAGCATTTCGGTTGCCAGAGATTGATGCTGCATGCCAGCCAGCTTGCGCTGACCCATCCTTTCACCGGCGAACCGCTGGTTATTCGCGCCGGGCTGGATGACGTCTGGATGCAGGCGTTATCACAGTTTGGCTGGCGTGGACTTCTCTCTGAGAATGAAAGGGTTGAGTTCAGCGGGCTGTCAGGTCAGGATGAGCAGATAGATTCTTAAGTCCCAGGAGATTACGGTTATGGCGGAAATTGGAATTTTTGTCGGCACGATGTACGGAAACGCGCTGCTGGTTGCCGAAGAGGCCGAAGCTATTTTGACGGCGCAGGGTCATAAAGCTACGGTGTTCGAAGATCCGGAGCTTAGCGACTGGCAGGCATATCAGGATAAATATGTACTGGTGGTGACTTCCACGACCGGGCAGGGCGATCTGCCGGATAGCATCGTGCCGCTGTTTCAAGGGATCAAAGATAATCTCGGTTTCCAGCCAAATCTGCATTACGGGGTAATTGGGCTGGGCGACAGTAGCTACGTTAATTTCTGCAATGGCGGCAAACAGTTCGATGCCTTGTTGCAGGAACAAAGCGCCCACCGTGTAGGAGAAATGCTGCTGATTGATGCCAGCGAGCATCCTGAACCGGAAAGCGAATCCAATCCCTGGGTAGAAAACTGGGGAACCTTGCTTAAGTAACTCCCTCGCTCGTACGGGCTGCAACCCCCATTTGAACCGCAAGCCGGGCCAGGCGAAGCCGCCACCCGGCAATAAAACCCCAATTACGTGAACTAACTTCCACTACTTTGGGCTTATGCCCCAAACAACTTCTCACTGCCTCCCTAATGTTGTGTTCATGCACGGTGAGGGCAAGTGGCACTCCTTCATATACTTTTCCCGTCAGTTCCCGGAATGGCAGCGAGTCAGAATAAAACGGCCCTGAGCTGTACCAACACTGCCACACACTAACCTCTCATTCTGATCACCCTACAGGTGCTGTACAGAATGAACTGGCGAAAGCCAGGATTCAGGAGTGCAACAATGAGTTCATTAAGTCAGGCGGCGAGCAGCGCGGAAAAACGCACTAACGCTCGCTACTGGATAGTGGTGATGCTGTTTATCGTCACATCCTTCAACTACGGCGATCGCGCCACCTTATCCATTGCCGGTTCGGAGATGGCCAAAGACATTGGTCTGGATGCGGTAGGGATGGGGTATGTATTCTCCGCTTTCTCATGGGCCTATGTTATCGGCCAGATTCCTGGCGGCTGGTTGCTCGACCGCTTTGGTTCAAAACGCGTTTATTTCTGGTCCATCTTTATTTGGTCCATGTTTACCCTGTTGCAGGGTTTTGTCGATATCTTCAGTGGTTTCGGCATTATCGTTGCGCTGTTTACTCTGCGTTTCCTCGTCGGTTTAGCTGAAGCGCCCTCCTTCCCCGGCAACAGTCGTATTGTGGCGGCGTGGTTCCCGGCACAGGAAAGGGGCACGGCGGTCGCTATCTTTAACTCTGCGCAATACTTTGCCACCGTTATCTTCGCGCCAATCATGGGTTGGCTGACCCATGAAGTGGGCTGGTCGCATGTGTTCTTTTTTATGGGCGGCCTCGGGATCATTATCAGCTTCGTCTGGCTGAAGGTGATTCATGAACCGAACCAGCACCCGGGCGTAAACCAAAAAGAGCTGGAGTACATTGCCGAAGGTGGGGCGCTGATCAACATGGATCAGGCGGCAGCCAAAACTAAAGTGCCGTTTAGCGTGAAGTGGGGGCAAATCAAACAGCTGCTGGGTTCACGGATGATGATCGGGATTTACATCGGCCAATACTGCATTAACGCGCTGACCTACTTCTTTATCACCTGGTTCCCGGTTTATCTGGTGCAGGCTCGCGGTATGTCGATTTTGAAAGCTGGCTTTGTTGCTTCGGTTCCGGCCATTTGCGGATTCGCCGGCGGCGTGCTCGGCGGCATTATTTCCGACTGGCTGATGCGTCGTACCGGTTCGCTGAATATCGCCCGTAAAACGCCAATCGTACTCGGTATGCTGCTGTCGATGGTGATGGTGTTCTGTAACTACGTCAATGTGGAGTGGATGATCATCGGCTTTATGGCGCTGGCCTTCTTCGGCAAAGGTATCGGTGCGCTGGGCTGGGCGGTGATGGCTGATACCGCACCTAAAGAAATCAGCGGTCTGAGCGGCGGTTTGTTCAACATGTTTGGCAACATCTCCGGCATCGTCACGCCAATTGCTATCGGCTACATCGTCGGGACTACCGGCTCGTTTAACGGCGCGTTGATTTACGTCGGGGTACATGCGCTGATTGCGGTGGTGAGCTATCTGGTGCTGGTGGGCGATATTAAACGTATCGAACTGAAACCTGTCGCAGGACAATGATGATGACAACACAATCAAGTCCCGTTATTACCGATATGAAGGTCATCCCGGTGGCCGGTCATGACAGCATGCTGCTCAATATTGGCGGCGCGCATAACGCATACTTTACTCGTAATATCGTGGTGCTCACCGATAATGCCGGAAACACCGGTGTCGGTGAAGCGCCAGGTGGCGAAGTGATTTATCAGACGCTGGTGGATGCGATTCCGCAGGTGTTGGGCCAGGAAGTCGCGCGCCTGAATAAGGTGGTGCAGCAGGTGCATAAAGGCAACCAGGCCGCTGATTTTGACACCTTTGGCAAAGGCGCCTGGACCTTTGAACTACGGGTCAATGCGGTAGCGGCGCTGGAAGCCGCATTGCTCGACCTGCTGGGTAAGGCGCTGAACGTGCCGGTTTGTGAACTGTTAGGGCCGGGCAAGCAGCGCGATGCGGTCACCGTACTCGGCTATCTGTTCTACGTGGGCGATCGCACAAAGACCGATTTACCGTATCTGGAAAGCACGCCGGGAAACCATGAGTGGTATCACCTGCGTCATCAGCAAGCGATGAATAGTGAGGCTGTGGTACGTCTGGCTCAGGCTTCGCAGGATCGCTACGGCTTTAAAGATTTCAAACTCAAGGGTGGTGTACTGCCTGGCGAGCAGGAAATCGACACCGCTCGTGCGCTGAAAAAATGCTTCCCGGATGCACGTATTACGGTTGATCCCAACGGTGCCTGGCTGCTGGATGAAGCCATCTCCCTGTGTAAAGGGCTGAACGATGTTCTGACCTACGCCGAAGATCCATGCGGCGCCGAACAGGGTTTTTCTGGCCGCGAAGTGATGGCCGAGTTCCGCCGTGCAACCGGTCTGCCGGTAGCAACGAACATGATAGCCACCAACTGGCGTGAAATGGGCCATGCGGTGATGCTGAATTCAGTAGATATTCCGCTGGCCGATCCGCACTTCTGGACCCTTTCTGGCGCGGTACGCGTGGCACAGTTATGCGACGACTGGGGCCTGACCTGGGGCTGCCATTCTAACAATCATTTTGATATTTCGCTGGCGATGTTCACCCACGTTGGTGCGGCTGCACCGGGTAATCCAACGGCTATTGATACCCACTGGATCTGGCAGGAGGGCGATTGCCGCCTGACCAAAAATCCGCTGGAGATTAAAAACGGAAAAATTGCGGTACCCGATGCGCCCGGTCTGGGCGTGGAACTGGACTGGGATCAGGTACAGAAAGCGCATGAAGCCTATAAGGCGCTGCCCGGTGGCGCGCGTAATGACGCAGGCCCAATGCAGTATCTGATCCCCGGATGGACTTTTGACCGTAAACGTCCCGTTTTCGGCCGCCACTAATTTTGAATAAGGACTTAATTATGAGCGCACAATTTTCTACCCCATTGGTTACCTCTATGCAGGTTATTCCGGTTGCGGGTCATGACAGCATGCTGATGAACCTGAGCGGCGCACATGCTCCGTTCTTCACGCGCAATATTGTGATTATTAAAGATAACTCCGGTCATACCGGCGTGGGTGAAATTCCCGGCGGCGAAAAAATCCGCAAAACGCTGGAAGATGCGATCCCGTTGGTGGTAGGTAAAACGTTAGGTGAATACAAAAACGTGCTGAATGCGGTACGCAATACTTTTGCCGATCGTGATGCGGGCGGTCGCGGTTTGCAGACCTTCGATTTACGTACCACTATTCATGTGGTTACTGGGATCGAAGCGGCCATGTTGGATCTGTTAGGTCAGCATTTGGGCGTAAACGTCGCCTCTTTGCTGGGGGATGGCCAGCAGCGTAGCGAAGTTGAAATGTTGGGTTACCTGTTCTTCGTGGGTAACCGTAAGGCAACGCCGCTGCCGTACCAGAGTCAGCCGGATGAGAAATGCGACTGGTATCGTCTGCGTCATGAAGAAGCGATGACCCCGGATGAGGTAGTGCGCCTGGCGGAAGCCGCATATGAGAAGTATGGTTTTAATGATTTTAAACTGAAAGGCGGCGTGCTGGCCGGGGAAGAGGAAGCAGAATCTATCGTTGCGCTGGCGAAGCGCTTCCCGCAGGCCCGCGTCACGCTGGATCCGAACGGCGCGTGGTCGCTAAATGAAGCGATTAAGATCGGCAAATATCTGAAGGGTTCTCTGGCCTATGCGGAAGATCCGTGCGGTGCCGAGCAGGGCTTCTCAGGTCGTGAAGTGATGGCGGAATTCCGTCGCGCCACCGGTCTGCCGACCGCCACCAACATGATCGCCACCGACTGGCGTCAGATGGGGCATACGCTGTCGTTGCAGTCTGTTGATATCCCACTGGCGGACCCGCACTTCTGGACCATGCAGGGTTCTGTCCGTGTGGCGCAGATGTGCCATGAGTTCGGGCTGACCTGGGGATCGCACTCTAACAACCACTTTGATATTTCGCTGGCGATGTTTACGCATGTTGCGGCGGCGGCTCCGGGTAAAATAACCGCTATCGATACCCACTGGATCTGGCAGGAAGGCAATCAGCGCTTGACCAAAGAGCCGTTTGAAATCAAAGGTGGCATGGTGCAGGTTCCGGCAAAACCGGGTCTGGGCGTGGAGCTGGATATGGATCAGGTCATGAAAGCGCATGAACTGTACCAGCAACATGGACTGGGTGCGCGTGATGATGCGATGGGTATGCAGTATCTTATCCCGAACTGGACGTTTGATAATAAGCGTCCGTGCATGGTTCGCTAAGTGATCCAGGACCGCTCCTATAGAGTGAGCGGTTTTGCTCCTGGTGTATGCTTAACATAGTCAACATGCGTAAGGATGCTTTATGAAAATAGTAATCGCACCAGATTCCTATAAGGAAAGTTTGAGTGCGCTTGAGGTGGCAACGGCTATAGAGCAGGGGTTTCGTGAGATCTGGCCCGATGCGGATTACGTGAAGATTCCGGTTGCAGATGGCGGTGAAGGAACGGTCGAAGCGATGGTTGCCGCAACGCAAGGTCACCTTGTGCATGTTGATGTTACCGGCCCTTTGGGCAACACAATTCAGGCATTTTATGGTTTATCTGGTGATGAGCGCTCGGCGTTTATCGAAATGGCGGCCGCCAGCGGACTGGAACAGGTTCCTGTGGGGTTACGCGACCCGCTGAAAACGACATCCTGGGGAACCGGGGAGTTAATCCGTCATGCGCTGGACGCTGGCGTTGAACATATCATCATTGGGATTGGCGGTAGCGCCACCAATGATGGCGGTGCCGGGATGGTGCAAGCGCTGGGAGCAAAACTGCTGGATGCGCAAAATAACGAAATTGCGCAAGGCGGAATCGGTCTGGAATCTCTGTCCCGGATTGATATTTCTCAGTTAGACAGCCGTCTTGCCGGGTGCCGTATTGAAGTTGCTTGCGATGTGACTAACCCGTTGACTGGAAAAAAGGGCGCATCTGCGGTTTTTGGTCCGCAAAAAGGGGCGACGCCGGAGATGATTACCCGCCTGGATCGGGCGCTCACGCACTATGCGCAACTCATTGCCCGCGATCTGGACGTCAACGTGCTGGATCTGGCCGGTGGTGGTGCGGCTGGTGGTATGGGGGCGGCGCTGTATGCGTTTTGCGGCGCACAGTTACGCTGCGGTATTGAGATAGTGACCGATGCGTTACACCTTGATGCCTGCGTTGCGGATGCGGATTTAGTTGTCACGGGTGAAGGGCGCATTGATAGTCAGACTATTCACGGTAAGGTTCCGGTTGGCGTGGCGAAGGTCGCAAAGCGTTACAACAAGCCGGTTATCGGTATCGCAGGTAGCCTGACGGCCGATGTCGGTGTGGTCCATGAGCATGGGCTGGATGCGGTTTTCAGCGTCATCTACTCCATTTGTACCCTGGATGAGGCGCTGAAGAACGCGAGCGACAACGTACGAATGACGGCGCGAAACGTAGCCGCAACGCTTAAAGCAGGGCAGCAATTACGCTGAGTTGTAGGGCGTTTACGCCGCATTCGGCGATGTGCCCGATGCGTGACGCTTATCGTGCCTACGGTAAACAGCGAAACCTGTAGACCGGATAAGGCGGTCACGCCGCCTTCCGGCAAATATTACCCCAACAGCTTCTTTGCTTCGCGTGCAACGTTGTCCATCTCATCCAGAAGCTCTAAAAACTCAGGTTCCAGCTCTTCTTCTTTGGTTCCACTGCGTAGCTGTTGTTCAATGAGCTGACACAGGTTTTTCATGCGGGGGACACCACTATAACCGCAACTGCCGTGCAGCTTGTGAATCATATCCACTAGCCCTTCGGGGTTCTCTCCGACCAGTTGCTCTTCGATTTTGTTACGCACCTCAGGCAGAAAATCGATCAGCATTTGCAGCATATCCCGCGCCAAATCGTTCTTACCCGCGGCTTGCCTTAATGCCAGTTGCCAGTCGAGCGTCGTGTTCGGATTGACGACTGGCTCAAGAGGTTCTGCGGTGAGTGCCCGCAGCGATGTGCTTGCACCCGGTTTGTAACGTAACAGCAGATTATGTAGCTTATCTTCCTCGATAGGCTTCGCCAGGTAATCGTTCATCCCGGCGCTGAGCAGCTTCTCTTTCTGCCCGGCCATGGCGTGTGCGGTGACCGCAATGACAGGTGTCTGCTGTTGATGAGGAAGCTGGTGGATAAGTTCACAAGCGCGAATGCCGTCCATATCAGGCATCTGAATATCCATCAGGATCAGATCAAATTGCATTTGTCTGGCGCGATCCACCGCCTGATGCCCGCTGTCGCAGAGCACGACGTGCTGTACCTTATCTTCCAGCAATGCGCCAATCAGCTTGAGGTTCGCCGGGTTGTCGTCTACCGCCATGACGGTCATCGCGATTTTGCTCTCGTCTACCAGCAGCGGATCCGCGCTGTGGTTCAGCTGACAATACTCTGTCAGCGCAGGCAGTAAGCGGGTTGAGGTGAGCGGTTTCAACAGACACGCCGCCGCGCCGCCCTGTTTTAACTTCTCGGCGTTAATCTGCGCATGGCAAGGGAGGGCCAGTAACAAAAAGTCGGTCATCGCCGCTGCGCTTGCCAGCCGCTCATGCTGCATGGTGAGCGGTTCGCGTAAAGTGACCGGAATGCCGAGCAGCAGAATATCGTAGTGATCCTTCGGCAGCCCGGAGAATGAAGGGCTGTAAATCACCTCCAGCGGTGTTTCACTCAATATATCTAACGTGCATTGTGCGGCGGTGGCGTTAGGTTCGACGTAGGCCAGTCGTTTACCGGCCAGGCAGAGTGTGGTTGAGCGGTCAACGAGAACATTAGGGTTAAGATCGAGGCTGATATGGAACCAGAACGTGGAGCCCCGGTTCGGCTGGCTGTGGAAGGAGATATCCCCACCCATTTCGTTGACCAGTTTTTGCGTAATGACCAGGCCTAGCCCGGTTCCGCCATGACGCCGGGAAATACTGGCATCCGCCTGGCGGAAGGCCTGGAACAGACGGGATTGATCGCGCTCAGGAATACCGATCCCGGTATCGCGGATTTGTACTTCAATTTGCACTTTCGTGTTACTAAGGGCTCGCTTCTCGACCAGGATGTCGATGTTGCCGCCTTCGGTAAATTTGATGGCATTGCCGACCAGATTGGTGATCACCTGCTGTAAACGCAACGGGTCACCGATGACGTTGTCCGGTACGTCATTCTTAATATTCAGCGTCAGCTCAAGCCCTTTATCATGGGATGAATGTGCTAACAGTGTGACGACATCATCCAGCGTGCTGCGCAGCGGGAACGGAATGCTTTCCAGAATCAGCTTGCCCGCCTCAAGTTTGGAGAAGTCGAGTACATCATTGATGATGGCCAGCAGATTGTTAGCTGAGCGTTCAATGGTATTCAGGTGATCGCGCTGTGTGGTGTTGAGTTCGGTTTTTAGCGTCAGACGGGTGAAGCCAATCACGCCATTCAGCGGTGTTCGCAGCTCGTGGGACATGTTTGCCAGAAACTCAGACTTAATACGTGCCGCTTCCTGGGCGCGTTTCTTCGCCAGATCCAGCTCGACGTTCTGGATTTCCATCTGCTCCAGCGTTTCGCGCAGGTCAGAGGTGGCCTGATCGATGTTGTGCTGCATCTCTTCATGGTAAGCCGCGAGAGACATTGCCATCGAGTTGATGCCATTTTTAAGCATATCCAGCTCGCCCAGCATGAAACCTTCCACGCGGCTGTCGAGCTGTCCTCTACGTATTCGGTCAACGGTATTCACCATATTGCGAATCGGGCCGGTCACGTCGCGCATAAGACGCCAGCCGAAAATTAACGCGATACCAATACAAAACAGCATCATTACGCTGGAGATAAAGATCTCTTTGTACTGCTGCAATCGTACGGACTTAAGGTCCAGCTCAAGCGCCACATACCCCAGCATATTTTTGGTGTTTTTGGCGTCGCTTACGGCGGATTCATCCGGTGAATAGCTTTCCGATATAATAGGGGTTCGCAGGATCATGATATCCCCGTGCCGGGTGACGCTCAGCTTACGGGGAAACGGTGAACCGGTCGCCAACTGCATTTCAGACGGATCGAGATGAAAATTAGAGGTGACGAACAGTCGGTTATTTTCGTCATAAACAGAAATTGCCCGCACGATATCGGAATGGCGACGATGCAGCACGCTGATAAGCTGGCCGATGGATTCCCTGTTTTGCAGGTTCATGCCATATTCGCTGGAGACCGCGAGTGGTTCAATGATGCTGGCACCAGCATCTTCCAGTTGACGCTGCAAGTCGTTATAGCGATGCACAACAAAAAAGATACTGAGCAACAAACCTATCAGGACGGTCGGGGCCAGGATCAGAATCATCATGCGTGCGCGCAGGCTGTAGTTGGTCATGGAGTTCCGTTATGGGACAATTAGGGTCACACTGTTAAATAGAGAAATATCTCGTCGATGGCGCAATTCTACTCTGCAAAACGACGCGTGACGACGCGTCAGATCATAACCGTTACCGTCAATGACCTCGATCCTTTTGGTCAGGGCGTCGCTCGCCATAACGGAAAGGCGTTGTTTATACCGGAATTGCTACCCCAGGAAAGCGCCGAGGTGGTGATTACCGAAGATAAAAAACAGTTTGCCCGCGCGCAAGTAAAACGACGTTTAAACGACAGCCCACAGCGTGAAGTGCCACGTTGCCCGCATTTTGGCGTGTGCGGCGGTTGCCAGCAGCAGCATGCCAGCATCTCATTGCAGCAGCGTAGCAAAAGCGCGGCGTTGTCGCGTTTAATGAAATGTGAGGTGTCGGATGTTATAGCTGATGCCCCGTGGGGCTATCGTCGTCGCGCACGTTTGAGCCTGAACTATCGGCCAAAAGAACAAAAATTGCAGATGGGGTTTCGCAAATCCGGTTCCAGCGACATTATCGATGTCAAACAATGCCCTATTTTGGTGCCCCAGCTTGAGGCGTTATTGCCCCATCTCAGAGCGTGTCTGGAAAGTCTGCAAGGGTTACGCCATCTAGGCCATGTTGAGCTGGTACAGGCGGGAAGCGGAACCCTGATGATTTTGCGCCACACGGCGCCATTGAGTGCTGCGGATAAAGAAAAACTGGAATGCTTTTCGCATTCTCAGGGGCTGTCTTTGTTTCTGGCCCCGCAAAGCGAGATACTGGAATCAATATCAGAAGAATCGCCCTGGTATGACTCAAATGGACTACGGTTAACCTTCAGCCCGCGCGATTTTATTCAGGTCAATGAAGGGGTAAACCAACAAATGGTCGCCCGTGCGCTGGAATGGCTCGATGTACAACCTGAAGATCGTGTACTCGATTTGTTCTGTGGCATGGGCAATTTTACCCTACCGCTGGCAACTCGGGCAGCAAGCGTGGTTGGTGTGGAAGGTGTTCCTGCGTTGGTGGAAAAAGGCCGAGAAAACGCGCTGAATAACGGATTACACAATGTGACATTCTTTCATGAAAACCTTGAGGAAGATGTTACCCGACAGCCGTGGGCGAAAAACGGATTCGACAAAGTATTGCTCGATCCTGCGCGTGCGGGAGCTGCAGGTGTGATGCAACATATTATAAAATTAGAACCTATACGCGTTGTTTATGTATCCTGTAACCCAGCAACGCTGGCTCGTGACAGCGATGCTTTGCTCAACGCTGGATACGCCATACGGCGACTGGCGATGCTCGATATGTTTCCGCACACTGGACACCTGGAATCAATGGTCCTGTTTGAGCGTTTGTAATGAATTTTGTACCCATTGGATTTCGGGTTGTAATGCAGCATGAAAGACAATGGGTAGGGCTTGTCGACTTCGACAGGCCTGGCCCCTTAAGGAGAGGACAATGGTTGCGGTAAGAAGTGCACATATAAATAAAGCTGGTGAGTTTGATCCAAAGAAATGGATCGCGAGTCTGGGGATCTCCAGCCAGCAGTCGTGTGAACGCTTAGCCGAAACCTGGGCGTACTGCCTCCAGCAGACACAGGGGCATCCGGATGCGGATCTGCTGCTGTGGCGTGGCGTGGAGATGGTAGAAATTCTCTCTATGTTGAGCATGGATATCGACACGCTGCGTGCAGCAATGCTGTTCCCTCTGGCTGATGCCAACGTGGTCAGTGAAGACATCCTGCGCGAGAGCGTGGGCAAATCTATTGTTCATCTTATCCACGGTGTGCGTGATATGGCGGCGATACGCCAGCTTAAAGCCACGCATACCGATTCAGTTTCTTCCGAGCAGGTCGATAACGTCCGCCGCATGCTGCTGGCAATGGTAGATGACTTCCGCTGTGTGGTCATCAAGCTGGCAGAGCGGATTGCCCATCTGCGTGAAGTGAAAGACGCGCCGGAAGATGAACGCGTTCTGGCGGCAAAAGAGTGCACCAATATTTATGCGCCGCTGGCCAACCGTTTGGGAATCGGGCAATTAAAATGGGAGCTGGAAGATTATTGCTTCCGTTATCTGCACCCGGCTGAATACAAACGCATAGCCAAGCTGCTGCATGAACGACGTATTGACAGGGAACATTACATTGATGAGTTCGTCGGTCATTTGCGCTCAGAGATGAAAACGGAAGGCGTCAAAGCTGAAGTGTACGGACGTCCGAAGCATATCTACAGCATCTGGCGCAAAATGCAGAAAAAGCAGTTAGCCTTCGATGAACTGTTCGATGTACGCGCAGTGCGTATCGTGGCAGAGCGTTTACAGGACTGCTATGCCGCACTCGGGATAGTACATACTCACTATCGCCATCTGCCGGATGAGTTCGATGATTACGTTGCTAATCCGAAACCCAATGGCTACCAGTCAATCCATACGGTTGTGCTGGGGCCGGGCGGGAAAACCATCGAAATTCAGATCCGTACCAAACAGATGCACGAAGATGCCGAACTGGGCGTCGCGGCGCACTGGAAGTACAAAGAGGGTACCGCTTCAGGCGCGGCGCGTTCTGGTCATGAAGATCGCATTGCGTGGCTGCGTAAGCTGATTGCCTGGCAGGAAGAGATGGCGGATTCCGGTGAAATGCTGGATGAAGTCCGTAGCCAGGTCTTTGATGACCGCGTGTACGTCTTTACGCCAAAAGGCGACGTTGTAGACTTACCTGCGGGCTCCACGCCGCTCGATTTTGCTTACCACATTCATAGCGATGTGGGGCATCGATGCATTGGAGCGAAAATTGGTGGGCGCATTGTACCGTTTACCTACCAGCTGCAGATGGGCGATCAAATTGAAATTATCACCCAGAAACAGCCAAACCCAAGCCGCGACTGGTTGAACCCTAACCTTGGCTACGTAACCACCAGTCGTGGGCGTTCGAAGATCCACGCCTGGTTCCGTAAACAGGACCGCGATAAGAACATCCTTGCAGGTCGCCAGATCCTCGACGATGAGCTGGCGCATTTAGGCATCAGCCTGAAAGAGGCGGAAAAACACCTGCTACCGCGCTACAGCTTCAATGAGCTGGACGAGTTGCTGGCGGCGATTGGTGGGGGAGACATCCGCCTCAACCAAATGGTGAACTTCCTGCAGGCGCAGTTTAATAAGCCAAGCGCTGCCGAACAGGATGCCGCCGCACTGAAACAGCTTCAGCAGAAAACGCAGGCACCGCAGAGTCGTCGTAAAGACGACGGTCGTGTGGTGGTGGAAGGGGTAGGTAACCTGATGCACCACATCGCCCGCTGCTGCCAGCCGATTCCAGGCGATGAGATTGTCGGGTTTATTACCCAGGGACGCGGTATTTCCGTGCACCGGGCGGATTGTGAACAGCTGGCTGAGCTGCGCTCCCATGCGCCGGAACGTATTGTTGATGCGGTCTGGGGCGAAAGCTACTCGGCAGGGTATTCGCTGGTGGTTCGCGTCCAGGCCAACGATCGCAGCGGCTTGTTACGTGATATCACCACGATCCTCGCCAACGAGAAGGTGAACGTGCTGGGAGTTGCCAGCCGAAGTGATACCAAACAACAGCTGGCCACCATCGATATGACCATCGAAATTTATAACCTGCAGGTGCTCGGGCGCGTGCTCGGCAAGCTGAACCAGGTACCGGATGTGATCGACGCACGTCGCTTGCACGGTAATTAATGATTTTGTAGGCCGGATAACCTTGTAGGCCTGATAAGACGCGTTAGCGTTGCCATCAGGCATTGCTATGTTGCTGGATGTCGGTTGTCGCGTTATCCGGTCTACTATATTGAAATTTCAGGACATTCCAATGAATCAAATCGACCGACTGCTCGGTATTATGCAGCGCCTGCGCGACCCGGAAAACGGCTGTCCGTGGGACAAAGAGCAGACATTCTCCACTATTGCTCCTTACACTCTCGAAGAAACCTATGAAGTGCTGGACGCGATTGCGCGTGAAGACTTTGACGACCTGCGCGGAGAGCTGGGCGACCTGCTGTTCCAGGTGGTGTTTTACGCCCAGATGGCGCAGGAAGAAGGACGCTTCAACTTTGATGATATTTGTGCTGCGATAAGCGATAAGCTTGAACGCCGTCATCCACATGTTTTTGCTGATGTTTCTGCCAGTAACAGTACTGAGGTTTTGACCCGCTGGGAAAAAATCAAAAGTGAAGAACGCGCCCAGAAGGCACAGCATTCCGCACTCGACGATATTCCCCGCAGTTTACCGGCATTAATGCGCGCCCAAAAAATCCAGAAACGCTGCTCAAATGTTGGCTTCGACTGGAAAACATTAGGACCGGTTGTCGACAAGGTTTACGAAGAGATCGACGAAGTCATGTTTGAGGCTAAGCAGGCTGTTGTCGACCAGGCTAAACTGGAGGAGGAAATGGGCGATCTGCTGTTTGCTACGGTCAATATGGCCCGGCATTTAGGCACTAAAGCAGAGACCGCATTGCAGAAAGCGAACGAGAAGTTTGAGCGGCGTTTTCGTGAAGTTGAGCGAATTGTGGCTTCGCGCGGTCTGGAAATGACTGGTGTTGATCTGGAAACTATGGAAGAAGTCTGGCAACAGGTAAAACGGCAGGAAATTGATCTCTAAGGGATTTCGTCGGTCAAGGGCGATTTGTGTGATTTTTTAAATAACAAGCGCTTGATTTACGTCAAAAACATTTACCCCAAAGGGGCTATTTTCTCACTCCCGATGTTAATGTGAGCCTGGTGAAGAGGAGGAATAATGAAAGTTTGTGGCGCTCGTCATGTTCGGGTATACTACTTTCCCGTCTTGGTAATTCCATCGTTTCACCCTAACTTCTCAGGTCCAGCATGACAACGAACTATATTTTTGTGACCGGCGGGGTCGTATCCTCTCTGGGAAAAGGCATTGCCGCAGCCTCCCTGGCAGCCATTCTTGAAGCCCGTGGCCTCAATGTAACCATGATGAAACTGGATCCGTACATCAACGTCGATCCAGGTACTATGAGCCCAATCCAACACGGGGAAGTGTTCGTTACCGAAGACGGCGCTGAAACCGACCTGGACCTGGGTCACTATGAGCGTTTCATTCGTACCAAAATGAGCCGCCGCAACAACTTCACTACGGGTCGTATCTACTCCGACGTTCTGCGTAAAGAACGCCGTGGCGACTACCTGGGCGCAACAGTTCAGGTTATCCCGCACATCACGAATGCCATTAAAGAGCGCGTTCTGGAAGGCGGTGAAGGTCATGATGTTGTTCTGGTCGAAATCGGCGGAACCGTTGGGGATATCGAATCTCTGCCGTTCCTTGAAGCGATTCGCCAGATGGCCGTAGAAATTGGCCGTGAGCACACGCTGTTTATGCATCTGACGCTGGTTCCGTACATGGCGGCGGCAGGTGAAGTCAAAACTAAACCGACTCAGCACTCTGTAAAAGAGCTGCTTTCTATCGGTATTCAGCCAGATATCCTGATTTGCCGCTCCGATCGCGCAGTTCCGGCTAATGAACGTGCAAAAATTGCATTGTTCTGTAACGTTCCGGAAAAAGCGGTGATTTCTCTGAAAGATGTCGATTCCATCTATAAAATCCCGGGCCTGTTGAAATCTCAGGGCCTTGACGATTATATTTGTAAACGATTCAGCTTGAACTGTCCGGAAGCTAATCTGTCAGAATGGGAACAGGTTATCTACGAAGAAGCGAATCCGGCAGGCGAAGTGACTATCGGTATGGTCGGCAAGTACATTGAACTGCCGGATGCCTATAAGTCAGTTATCGAAGCGCTGAAGCACGGTGGTCTGAAGAATCGTGTCACCGTCAACATCAAGCTGATCGATTCGCAAGATGTCGAAACGCGTGGCGTTGAGATCCTGAAAGGTCTTGATGCAATCCTGATCCCTGGCGGCTTCGGCTACCGCGGTGTTGAAGGTAAAATCGCGACGGCGCGTTTTGCGCGTGAGAACAATATTCCTTATCTGGGCATTTGCCTGGGTATGCAGGTTGCGTTGATTGAGTTTGCACGTAACGTAGTGGGTATGGACAACGCCAACTCCACGGAATTTGTGCCAGACTGTAAGTACCCGGTGGTGGCCCTGATTACCGAATGGCGCGATGAAGACGGCAACGTCGAAGTCCGTACAGAGAAGAGCGATCTGGGCGGCACAATGCGCCTTGGCGCGCAGCAGTGTCAGTTGAGCGACGATAGCCTGGTTCGTCAACTGTACGGCGCGCCGACAATTGTTGAACGCCATCGCCACCGTTATGAAGTCAACAATATGCTGTTGAAACAGATTGAAGCTGCGGGTCTGCGTATTGCAGGCCGTTCCGGTGATGATCAGTTGGTCGAGATCATTGAGGTACCGAATCATCCGTGGTTCGTGGCCTGTCAGTTCCACCCGGAATTTACTTCCACGCCACGTGATGGGCACCCGCTGTTTGCCGGCTTTGTGAAAGCCGCCAGTGAACATCAGAAGCGTCAGGCGAAGTAAGAAGTAAATAAGTTAGAACGGCAATGCACCCATTAGGGTGCATTGTTTGTCTGGAGTTTTAGTTTAACTTGTACTGAGGAAAATCTAATGTCCAAAATCGTTAAAATCATCGGTCGTGAAATCATCGACTCCCGTGGTAACCCGACTGTTGAAGCCGAAGTACACCTGGAAGGTGGTTTCGTTGGTATGGCAGCAGCTCCGTCAGGTGCTTCTACTGGTTCCCGCGAAGCACTGGAACTGCGCGATGGCGACAAATCCCGTTTCATGGGTAAAGGCGTACTGAAAGCTGTTGCAGCTGTTAACGGCCCAATTGCTCAGGCTCTGCTGGGTAAAGATGCTAAAGATCAGGCTGGCATCGACAAGATCATGATCGATCTGGACGGTACTGAAAACAAATCCAACTTCGGTGCAAACGCCATCCTGGCTGTGTCCCTGGCGAACGCCAAAGCAGCAGCAGCTGCAAAAGGCCTGCCGCTGTATGCACACATCGCTGAACTGAACGGTACTCCGGGTAAATACTCCATGCCGGTTCCGATGATGAACATCATCAACGGTGGTGAGCACGCTGACAACAACGTCGACATCCAGGAATTCATGATTCAGCCGGTTGGCGCTAAGACTCTGAAAGAAGCCGTTCGTATGGGTTCTGAAGTGTTCCACAACCTGGCTAAAGTTCTGAAAGCTAAAGGTATGAACACTGCAGTTGGTGACGAAGGTGGCTACGCGCCGAACCTGGGTTCCAACGCTGAAGCTCTGGCTGTAATCGCTGAAGCGGTTAAAGCAGCTGGCTACGAGCTGGGCAAAGACATCACCCTGGCGATGGACTGTGCAGCTTCTGAATTCTACAAAGACGGTAAATACGTTCTGGCTGGCGAAGGCAACAAAGCATTCACCTCCGAAGAATTCACTCACTTCCTGGAAGAACTGACCAAACAGTACCCGATCGTGTCCATCGAAGATGGTCTGGACGAGTCTGACTGGGACGGTTTCGCATACCAGACTAAAGTACTGGGCGACAAAATCCAGCTGGTTGGTGACGATCTGTTCGTAACTAACACCAAGATCCTGAAAGAAGGCATCGAAAAAGGCATCGTTAACTCCATCCTGATCAAATTCAACCAGATCGGTTCTCTGACCGAAACTCTGGCTGCGATCAAAATGGCGAAAGACGCTGGCTACACCGCTGTCATCTCTCACCGTTCTGGCGAAACTGAAGACGCTACCATCGCTGACCTGGCTGTTGGTACCGCTGCAGGCCAGATCAAAACTGGTTCTATGAGCCGTTCTGACCGCGTTGCTAAGTACAACCAGCTGATTCGTATCGAAGAAGCTCTGGGTGAACAAGCACCGTACAACGGTCGTAAAGAGATCAAAGGTCAGGCGTAATCCTGTTCTTTAACTCTTAACGTAAAAACCCGCTGCGGCGGGTTTTTTTATGCCCTTAAAGCAGTAGAGGAAGGGTTGCGCTGGCGGTTTGCTGGCTCACATCACTGTACTTTTCATCCAGAGCAATCAGCGACGTAGTCAGTAGTTCTACCAACAGCATCACTCCCACCTTGGCGTTTAGCGCGCCAGCACTCAACGGACCTTCTGGTTTGGCTGCGACCAGTTGAATATCGCTTAGCGAAGCCAACGGGCTGCGCGGCGTATTACTTAACGCCAGTACGCGCACGCCTTGCTTACGCGCCAGTTTAACGACATGCAGTAGATCGCGCGTCGAACCTGAACTGGAAATCGCTACCACCAGCGTGTCTTTGTTAAGCGTTGTGGCGTTCATGGCTGCACGATGCATGTCACTGAACAATTGTGCAGGTTTGCCGAGGCGCAGGAGTTTGTAATGTAAATACTCCCCCAGAATAGCGCTGGCCGCTACGCCATAAATCTGTACCGACTGGGCCTGATGCAGTGCCAAAGCGGCGGATTCCAGTAATGTCCTGTCGAGTAATTTTGCTGTGTCCTGCAACGCTTGTACGGATTCATTGACCACATTGTCAATTTCATCCCCGCTGTGCTCTACCGGCTGTCCTTGCTGGAGATCGAGTGCCAGCGCCATTTTGAATTCGTTATAACCCTTACACCCAAGTGCGCGGCACAGACGTGTGACGCTCGCCTCGCTGGTGTCGCTTTCACGCGCCAGTTCGGTAATCGTCAGGTAGACAACTTTTGCCGGATCGCTGAGCACAAACTCTCCCAGCTTCTGCTGTGTTCGGCTATATCCGTCAACGCCCTGGCGCAATCTCAGCAGCAGGTTTTCATTTTCTGACATGCAAAATCCTTAATGCGTTTCTCTGTTGATAGTGTGGCGGAAAGCAGGGGAGAGATGCCAGTCATTTTAAAAAAGTATGATCGGCTTCCTGGATTTTGATGATAATTTTCATTATCTATATTAAATATGGTAAAAATTTTCATCATTAATCGGAGAGATGAAAAAATGATGCAAATGTTTAGCGGCGCTTCATCGGGCGCATGGTTCGAAAAGGCACAGCGGTTCGGCAAATCGTTCATGCTGCCGATTGCGGTACTGCCTGCTGCGGGGCTGTTGTTAGGGATTGGCGGCGCGCTGTCGAATCCAAACACATTGACTGCTTATCCATTTTTGGACGTTGACTGGTTACAGGCAATTTTCACGATCATGACCAGCGCAGGTTCTATTGTGTTTGCCAACCTGTCGGTGCTTTTTGCGGTAGGTGTCGCAGTAGGACTGGCGAAAACGGATAAAGGCACCGCCGGGCTTGCGGCATTGCTGGCATTTCTGGTGATGAACGCCACCATCAACGCTTTATTGACGCTCAACGGAACGCTGGCGCACGAGAATCCCGGTGCCGTAGGCCAGGGGATGACGCTGGGTATTCAGACACTGGAAACGGGTGTGTTCGGTGGGGTGGTGATTGGGCTTGTCACCTGCGCGCTGCATAGCCGTTTCAATAAAGTCTCATTACCTCAGTTCCTTGGTTTCTTCAGCGGTTCGCGCTTTGTACCGATTATTAGCTCCCTTGCCGCGATTGTCGTGGGTGCGGTCATGACGGTGGTTTGGCCGCATTTCCAGAAACTCATTTTTGGACTGGGTGGTCTGGTGGATGCGACAGGCTATCTGGGGACGCTGTTGTATGGCTTCATCCTGCGTATGCTTGGCCCACTGGGTTTACACCATATCTTTTATTTGCCGTTTTGGACGACAGCGCTTGGCGGAAGTGAAATCGTCAACGGCCAGTTAGTTGAAGGTACTCAGCGTATTTTCTTCGCGCAACTTGCCGATCCGAATACGCAGCAGTTCTATGCGGGCACCTCGCGCTTTATGTCCGGGCGCTTCATCACCATGATGTTTGGCCTGCTTGGCGCATGTCTGGCGATGTACCACACCGCCAGGCCTGAGAACAGAAAACTTGTCGCTGGTCTGCTGTTGTCAGCGGCCCTGACCTCTTTCCTGACAGGTATCACTGAGCCTATCGAGTTCTCCTTCCTGTTTGTCGCACCCGTGTTATACGTCATTCACGCCTTCTTCGATGGTCTGGCGTTTATGATGGCGCATATTTTACATATCACCATCGGGCAAACCTTTTCGGGTGGGCTTATCGATTTCCTCCTTTTCGGCGTGCTACAGGGGGAAGCTAAAACCAACTGGACGTACGTCCCCATGGTGGGGATCCCGTGGTTCTTCCTTTACTACTTCACCTTCCGCTATTTGATTAACCGCTTTAACTGGTTGACACCAGGTCGTGAAAACGCAGCGCCGACTGAATCCGGCCTGCCGCAGAGTGAGCGAGCTGCGGCAGTGATCGCCGGGCTGGGAGGCAAAGAGAATCTGGAAGAGGTGGATTGTTGCGCCACACGCCTGCGCGTGACGGTGAAAGAGAGCAGCAAGGTCGATGAAGCGGCGCTGAAAGCGACCGGAGCCCGTGGCGTCATTATTCGCGGCAACGGGGTTCAGGTGATTTATGGCCCGCATGTCACCATCATTAAAAACGAAGTCGAAGAGATCTTATCGTAATGAAAACTGTACTGGATTCCCTGAAAGGTAAATTAATTGTCTCCTGTCAGGCGCTGGAAAATGAGCCCCTGCACAGCCCGTTTATTATGTCACGTATGGCGCTGGCGGCAGCGCAGGGCGGTGCGGTAGGTATTCGTGCGAACAGCGTGGTGGACATTCGCGCGATCAAAGAGAGCGTCTCCCTGCCGGTGATTGGGATTATCAAGCGTGATTATCCGGGTAGCGATGTGTTTATCACGGCCACTTTACAGGAAGTCGATGAACTGATGACCGTTGAGCCGGAAATTATTGCTCTGGATGCGACAGCGCGCCCGCGCCCCGGTGGGCAATCGCTGGAAGAACTGGTCACGCAAATCCGCGCTCGCTATCCGTCCGTACTGCTGATGGCGGATATTGCCACCGTAGACGAAGCGGCGACCGCCGAGCGCCTGGGTTTTGACTGTGTGGGCACCACGCTCTACGGGTATACCGCTGACACTGCCGGGCATGTGCTGGCGGAAAACGACTGCGGTTTTTTACGTGATGTGTTGGCTGCGGTCAGCGTCCCGGTTGTGGCGGAAGGGAACGTTGATACCCCTGAACGTGCTGCACGATGCCTGGCATTAGGCGCTCATACCGTGGTGGTTGGTGGAGCTATCACGCGCCCGCAGCAGATAACGGCACGCTTTGTCGCGGCGATCGCCTCGTAAAGCATCGATGGGGCATGATACTTTGGCGGGGATCTGCGATAATTATCGTTTATCCCCATATTGAGAGCGCTATGCAGTACCCGATTAACGAGATGTTCCAGACCCTGCAAGGTGAGGGTTACTTTACCGGCGTCCCCGCCATTTTTATTCGTTTACAGGGATGCCCGGTTGGCTGTGCCTGGTGCGATACCAAACACACCTGGGATAAGCTTGAGGATCGGGAAGTCTCCCTGTACAGCATCCTGGCCAAGACCAAAGAAAGCGATAAATGGGGCGCTGCGAGCAGCGAAGATCTGCTGGCGGTCATTTCGCGTCAGGGCTATACCGCCCGTCACGTGGTGATCACTGGTGGTGAGCCCTGCATTCATGACCTGATGCCGCTGACTGACCTGCTGGAAAAGAACGGCTTTAGCTGCCAGATTGAGACCAGCGGCACGCACGAAGTACGCTGTACGCCGAATACCTGGGTGACCGTATCGCCGAAGGTGAATATGCGCGGTGGCTATGATGTGCTGTCACAGGCACTGGAGCGCGCGAATGAAATCAAGCATCCGGTTGGCCGTGTCCGCGATATTGAAGCGCTGGATGAACTGCTGGCGACGTTGAGTGACGATAAACCGCGAATCATCGCCTTACAGCCAATCAGCCAGAAAGAGGATGCGACGCGTTTGTGCATTGATACCTGTATTGCGCGAAACTGGCGTCTGTCGATGCAAACCCATAAGTATCTGAATATTGCCTGATAACTGTGCCGGGGGCGTTTCGCTTACCCGGCCATAGTTTATTGCTCAATGCAGGCCGGAGAAGATGCGTTGCCATCCGGCAAGCCTACAATCACTCGCCGCGATAAACGCAGCCCGCTGTGCAGGTCTCTTTCACCATTACAGCACTCAGCAGAGGGACCACAGGTTTAACCTGATCCCAAATCCATTTGGCCAGCACTTCGCTGGTTGGATTTTCTAAGCCAGGAATATCGTTCAAATAGTAGTGATCGAGTCTGTCGTAAGTCGGCTTAAACGCGGCTTTTAACTCAGCAAAATCCATGATCCAACCGGTATGCGGATCGACTTCACCGGTAATTTCAAGACGCACCATAAATGAGTGACCATGCAGGCGGCCACACTTATGCCCTTCCGGTACATGCGGCAGGTGGTGAGCGGCTTCGAAGGTGAAATCTTTAAACAAGGTGGTGGACATTATTTACTCTCAAGAATGCGAAAAACCGCGGTAGGGTACCGTAAAGAGGAAATTTTATCATTATTTAAAAGGGTGCTGAGTATCAGAACGATTCATTCATGACGTTAATATTTGGTAATTTTTTATATATCAAATGCTTATATAATCTGTTTTGCAGTTAATAACTATAACTAAAACAGGTTAGTCCATTTGGTTATTTGTTATTTCCATCCCTTCTTTAGTTGTTACTATCCCCGCCGTTAACCTTATCTTCAGTTTGGGTTTTATTGCTGAAATCCGCTTTGCTTACTGGAACATGACAACGCATGACGACACAGGCCCCACCTTCCGCTTTGCTACCGCTAAACCCGGAGCAACTGGCACGCCTTCAGGCGGCCACGACCGATTTCACTCCCGCACAGCTTGCGTGGGTTTCTGGCTATTTTTGGGGCGTGCTGAATCAGCAGCCTGGCAGCAACGCGGTGGCGCCTGCGCCTGTCGCTGAAATGCCAGGCATTACGCTTATCTCCGCCTCACAAACCGGTAATGCGCGCCGTGTGGCGGAAGCCCTGCGCGATGATCTGATCGCCGCGAAGCTCAACGTCACTCTCATCAACGCTGGCGACTATAAATTCAAACAAATCGCCAATGAAAAACTGCTGATCGTGGTGGCGTCAACGCAAGGGGAAGGTGAGCCGGCGGAAGAAGCCGTGGCGTTGCATAAATTCCTGTTCTCGAAAAAAGCGCCAAAGCTTGATAACACTGCTTTTGCCGTGTTTGGTCTTGGCGACACCTCTTATGAGTTTTTCTGCCAGGCAGGAAAAGACTTCGATACCAAATTGGCTGAGCTGGGCGGTGAACGTCTGCTCGATCGTGTAGATGCCGACGTCGAATACCAGGCCGCCGCTGCGCAGTGGCGTGCTCGCCTCGTTGATGTCCTGAAAGCGCGTGCGCCTGCGGCACCGTCTGTGCAAGTTGCCGCGAGTGGTGCAGTAAATGAAGTACACACCAGCCCATACACCAAAGAAGCGCCGCTGACGGCGTCGCTTGCGGTGAATCAGAAAATTACCGGCCGCGACTCTGAAAAAGACGTGCGCCATATTGAGATTGATTTAGGCGATTCCGGCCTGCGTTATCAACCGGGCGATGCGCTGGGCGTCTGGTATCAGAATGACCCGGCTCTGGTTAAAGAACTGGTTGAACTGCTGTGGCTGAAAGGTGATGAGCCGGTCACGGTTGAAGGCAAAACCCTGTCGCTTGCTGAAGCGTTGCAGTGGCATTTCGAGCTGACGGTTAACACCGGCAATATCGTAGAAAACTATGCCACCTTAACCCGCAGCGAAACTTTGCTGCCGTTAGTGGGTGACAAAGCACAGTTGCAGCATTACGCCGCAACCACGCCCATCGTCGATATGGTGCGCTTCTCTCCGGCGCAACTGGATGCTCAGGCGTTAGTTGATCTTCTGCGTCCGCTGACGCCGCGTTTGTACTCCATTGCTTCTTCCCAGGCGGAAGTGGAAAGCGAAGTGCACGTTACCGTGGGTGTGGTGCGTTATGAGATAGAAGGTCGCGCCCGTGCTGGTGGTGCTTCCAGTTTCCTTGCCGACCGCGTGGAAGAAGAAGGTGAAGTTCGTGTGTTCATTGAACACAACGACAACTTCCGTCTGCCGGCGAACCCGCAGACGCCGGTAATTATGATTGGACCGGGTACGGGGATTGCGCCGTTCCGTGCATTCATGCAGCAACGTGCGGCTGACGGAGCCGAAGGCAAAAACTGGCTGTTTTTTGGTAACCCACACTTTACCGAAGATTTCCTGTATCAGGTGGAATGGCAGCGTTACGTCAAAGAGGGCGTACTGAGCCGTATCGATCTCGCCTGGTCCCGCGATCAAAAAGAAAAAGTCTACGTACAAGATAAACTGCGCCAACAGGGCGCGGAACTGTGGCGCTGGATTAACGACGGTGCGCACATTTATGTCTGCGGCGACGCCAATCGCATGGCGAAAGACGTTGAGCAGGCGTTGTTGGAAGTGATTGCCGAATTCGGTGGTATGGATATCGAAGCGGCGGATGAATTTTTAAGTGAGCTGCGCATTGAGCGCCGTTATCAGCGAGATGTCTACTAATGAGCGAAAAACATCCAGGACCATTGGTGGTCGAAGGCAAACTGTCCGACGCTGAGCGTATGAAGCTGGAAAGCAACTATCTGCGCGGTACCATTGCCGAAGATTTAAACGACGGCCTGACCGGCGGGTTTAAAGGCGACAACTTCCTGCTGATCCGTTTTCACGGTATGTACCAGCAGGATGACCGTGATATCCGCGCCGAACGTGCCGAGCAAAAGCTGGAGCCGCGTCACGCGATGCTGCTGCGCTGTCGTCTGCCGGGGGGGGTGATCACCACCAAGCAGTGGCAGGCGATCGATAAGTTCGCCCATGACAACACCATTTACGGCAGCATTCGTCTGACCAACCGTCAGACCTTCCAGTTTCACGGCATTCTGAAGAAGAACGTTAAGCCGGTACACCAGATGCTGCATTCCGTCGGGCTTGACGCTTTGGCGACCGCCAACGACATGAACCGTAACGTGCTGTGCACCTCCAACCCGTATGAATCTGAGCTGCACGCGGAAGCCTACGAGTGGGCGAAAAAGATCTCCGAACATCTGCTGCCGCGAACCCGCGCCTATGCAGAGATCTGGCTGGATCAGGAAAAAGTCGCGACCACCGACGAAGAGCCGATCCTCGGTCAAACCTATCTGCCGCGTAAGTTTAAAACCACGGTCGTGATCCCACCGCAGAACGACATCGATCTGCACGCCAACGACATGAACTTCGTGGCGATTGCGGAAAACGGCAAGCTGGTGGGCTTTAATCTGCTGGTGGGCGGTGGTTTGTCGATTGAGCACGGCAATAAGAAAACCTATGCCCGTACGGCAAGCGAGTTTGGTTATCTGCCGCTTGAGCATACGCTGGCCGTGGCTGAGGCGGTGGTGACCACGCAGCGTGACTGGGGTAACCGTACCGATCGTAAAAACGCGAAAACCAAATACACGCTGGAACGCGTAGGCGTTGAGACCTTTAAAGCTGAAGTTGAGCGCCGCGCGGGGATCAAATTTGAGCCGATCCGCCCGTACGAGTTTACCGGTCGCGGCGATCGTATCGGCTGGGTGAAAGGGATCGACAATAAATGGCACCTGACGTTGTTTATTGAAAACGGCCGTATCCTCGATTATCCGGGCCGACCGCTGAAAACCGGTCTGCTTGAGATCGCGAAGATCCACAAAGGTGAGTTCCGCATTACCGCGAACCAGAACCTGATCATTGCCGGTGTTCCTGAGAGTGAAAAGGCGAAGATCGAAAAGATTGCGCAGAAGAGTGGCTTAATGAACGCGGTCACTCCGCAGCGTGAAAACTCGATGGCCTGCGTCTCGTTCCCGACCTGTCCGCTGGCGATGGCGGAAGCTGAGCGCTTCCTGCCAACGTTTATCGACAACATCGACACGCTGATGGCGAAGCACAGCCTGAGTGATGAAAACATTGTCATGCGTGTGACCGGCTGCCCGAACGGTTGTGGTCGTGCGATGCTGGCGGAAGTTGGTCTGGTGGGTAAAGCTCCTGGGCGTTACAACCTCCATTTAGGGGGCAACCGTATCGGAACCCGTATTCCCCGAATGTTTAAAGAGAACATCACCGAGCCGGAAATTCTGGCATCGCTGGATGAACTGATTGGGCGCTGGGCGAAAGAGCGCGAAGCGGGTGAAGGCTTCGGCGACTTTACGGTGCGTGCGGGCATTATTCGCCCGGTGCTCGATCCAGCGCGTGATTTCTGGGAATAACCTGAATTGCCGGATGGCGGCATAAATGCCTTATCCGGCCTACAGCCTGCGTAGGCCTGATAAGCGAAGCGCCATCAGGCAAGGCATACAGTGAGGAACTTATGTCCCAACTCGATCTAAACAAGCTAAACGAACTGCCAAAAGTGGATCGCGTATTAGCGCTGGCCGAAACCAACGCCCAGCTGGAAAAACTGAGCGCCGAGGATCGCGTAGCGTGGGCGCTGGAAAACCTGCCTGGTGAATATGTACTGTCATCAAGTTTTGGTATCCAGGCGGCAGTGAGCCTGCATCTGGTAAATCAGATTCGCCCGGATATCCCGGTGATCCTCACCGATACTGGCTACCTGTTCCCGGAAACCTATCAGTTTATTGATGAGTTAACGGACAAGCTTAAGCTTAATCTGCAAGTCTACCGGGCGAAGGAAAGTGCGGCCTGGCAGGAAGCGCGCTACGGCAAACTGTGGGAGCAGGGCGTTGAAGGTATTGAAAAATACAATGACATCAACAAAGTCGAGCCGATGAACCGGGCGCTGCAGGAGCTGAACGCGCAAACCTGGTTTGCCGGTCTGCGTCGAGAGCAATCGGGCAGTCGTGCGCATTTGCCGGTGCTGGCTATCCAGCGCGGTGTGTTTAAAGTTCTGCCGATCATCGACTGGGATAACCGTACGGTTTACCAGTATCTGCAAAAACACGGTTTGAAATACCATCCGTTGTGGGATCAGGGCTATCTGTCGGTAGGCGATACCCACACCACCCGCAAATGGGAACCGGGTATGGCGGAAGAAGAGACGCGTTTCTTCGGATTGAAGCGTGAGTGCGGACTGCACGAAGGGTAACAGGAAAGGGGGCCGGTAAGATTTACATCCTACCGGATCCCTTCTTCAGGATTTACCCGCTTTTGCCAGTTCTTTTACCAGTGGCAGCATAATGCGTACCACGTCGCGGCTACGGTGCTCTATCCGGCCCGGTAACGCTTTATCGATATGCTGCTGGTTATCCAGTCGCACATCGTGCCAGCTGTTGCCTGCCGGGAATGAGGCGCTTTTGGCGCGCTGCTGATAGCCATCTTTCTTGCCCAGGTTCCAGTTGGTCGCTTCAACGGAGAGAACGGCAATCCCCGCGTTGTCGAAGACCTCTGCATCGTTACAACATCCAGTGCCTTTCGGATAGTCTTTGTTCAGACCTGGATTGGTGCTGGCAACGATACCGCGGCTGTGCGCGATAGCCAGTGCCCGGTCGCGCGTCAGTTTTCGCACCGCTTCCGGGGTTTTCTTACCGCTATTGAAATAGAGCTTATCGCCGACGATCAGATTATCGAGGTTGATAACCAGCAGCGTGTTTTTCTTCTCGGCGGCGCTCATTCGCTTCAGGATGTTCTCCGCGCCCAGTTTGCCTTCTTCCTCGCCGCTGGTGGCGATAAATCGAATACCGTATTGCGTCGGCACGTTTTTTAGTTTTTCTGCCAGTTCCAGCATTACGCCAACACCTGCGGCGTTGTCATCGATACCTTGCAGGGTTAATCCACCCAGATTGGCATCGGAATCGGCGTCGCTTTGTGCGGCGTAGGTGTCGAGGTGCGCCATAATAATAATCTGCTGCGGCGCTTTACCTTCATGTGCTGCAATAACGGTGCTTCCCGTTACGTTATGCCAGTTTTTACGGTTATCTTTGGCGGTATAAACATAACGGCTATTAAACGTCCGAATATCGCTGCTATAGCCCATCTGCTGAAATTGTTGACGTATATAATCAGCAGACAACATTTCAGCCGGAGATCCCGTCACGCGGCCAGGGAAAAACGTTGCGATATATCGAGCCTGGGTATTTGCGATATCTCCGGGCTGCGAAGATGTTGCCTGTGCGGGAAGGATGAAGCACGCGCCGAGCGCCAGGGCGGTAGTCAGGTGGCGCGATGCGAGAAACATAATGAGTCCTTAAGAGCCTATCCCATTTGGCTATTTTATTTGTCATTTTGAATACGGGCAGTGCTCACAATCCTCACGTACTGCATGTACGCTCCGGTTGTTCCGCGCTGTCCGTATCCAAACTGACAGCAACAATGTACGCCTAATGGGATAGGCTCTGAATACCAAGCAGAAATTTTTAGCCGCTAGTATGAAACCGTGATCGAGGTAAAACAATTTCATTTGTTCCTAAATGCCCGAATTCCGGTAGCTTAAGCACTTTTTGATATTTGCTTTTCCGGATCGTTATTCCTTTGAGGAACTACTCATTCCAATTCGTAATTTCATTCGCCCTCCAGCCCTCCCTATAGTCAGGTTATCTGAGCATCGTTAGCAAAATAACGGCATTACATAGGAACGGTTATGGATCAAAAACGACTTACCCACCTGCGGCAACTGGAAGCGGAGAGCATCCATATCATTCGTGAGGTGGCCGCCGAGTTTTCTAATCCGGTGATGATGTATTCCATCGGCAAAGATTCCAGCGTAATGCTGCATCTGGCGCGTAAAGCGTTTTATCCGGGCACGCTGCCGTTCCCATTGCTGCACGTTGATACTGGCTGGAAATTCAGCGAAATGTACGAGTTTCGTGACCGCATGGCGAAAGCCTACGGCTGCGAACTGCTGGTGCATAAAAACCCGGAAGGGGTGGCGATGGGCATCAACCCGTTTGTCCACGGTAGCGCCAAGCATACCGACATTATGAAAACTGAAGGGCTGAAGCAGGCACTGAATAAATACGGTTTCGATGCCGCGTTTGGCGGTGCTCGTCGTGACGAAGAGAAATCGCGTGCCAAAGAGCGCATTTACTCTTTCCGCGATCGTTTTCATCGCTGGGACCCGAAAAATCAGCGCCCGGAGCTGTGGCACAACTACAACGGGCAGATTAATAAGGGCGAAAGCATTCGCGTATTCCCGCTCTCTAACTGGACTGAACAGGATATCTGGCAGTACATCTGGCTGGAAAATATCGACATCGTGCCGCTGTATCTGGCGGCGGAGCGTCCGGTGCTGGAACGCGACGGCATGCTGATGATGATTGATGACGACAGAATCGATCTGCAGCCCGGGGAAGTGATTAAAAAACGCATGGTGCGTTTCCGTACGCTCGGCTGCTGGCCGCTGACAGGCGCGGTGGAGTCGAATGCGCAGACGCTGCCGGAAATTATCGAAGAGATGCTGGTCTCAACCACCAGTGAACGTCAGGGCCGCGTGATTGACCGCGACCAGGCGGGCTCCATGGAGCTGAAGAAACGTCAGGGGTATTTCTAAGGAGCCGCCATGAACACGACACTTGCACAACAAATTGCTAATGAAGGCGGCGTTGAAGCCTGGATGGTTGCCCAGCAACACAAAAGTCTGCTGCGTTTTTTAACCTGCGGTAGCGTGGATGACGGGAAAAGTACCCTGATTGGCCGTCTGCTGCACGACACGCGTCAGATTTATGAAGACCAGCTTTCATCGCTGCACAATGACAGTAAACGTCACGGCACTCAGGGCGAAAAGCTCGATCTGGCGTTATTGGTTGACGGCTTGCAGGCCGAGCGCGAGCAGGGCATCACCATCGACGTGGCGTACCGTTATTTCTCTACCGAGAAGCGTAAATTTATTATTGCGGACACTCCCGGACATGAGCAGTACACCCGTAACATGGCGACCGGTGCGTCGACCTGCGATCTGGCGATCCTATTGATCGATGCGCGTAAAGGCGTACTGGATCAGACTCGTCGTCACAGCTTTATCTCCACGCTGCTTGGGATCAAACACCTGGTGGTGGCGATCAACAAAATGGATCTGGTGGACTTTAGCGAAGAGACATTTAACCGCATTCGCGAAGACTATCTTACTTTTGCTGAACAACTGCCGGGCAGTCTGGATATCCGGTTTGTGCCGCTCTCTGCGCTGGAAGGCGATAACGTGGCTTCGCAAAGCACCAGTATGCCGTGGTACAGCGGTCCGACGTTGCTGGAAGTGCTGGAAACCGTTGAGATCCAGCGCATTGTTGATACTCAGCCGATGCGCTTCCCGGTGCAGTATGTGAACCGACCGAATCTGGATTTCCGTGGTTATGCCGGAACGCTGGCCTCCGGTAGCGTGAAGGTCGGGCAGCGCGTCAAAGTGCTGCCGTCCGGTGTTGAGTCGAGCGTGGCGCGGATCGTAACCTTTGATGGCGATTTACAGGAAGCGCATGCGGGTGAAGCGATCACCCTGGTGCTGAAAGATGAGATCGATATCAGCCGGGGCGACCTGCTGCTTGATGCCGGTGAAACGCTGCCGGCAGTACAAAGCGCAGCTGTTGATGTGGTGTGGATGGCGGAACAACCGTTGTCGCCCGGGCAGAGCTACGACATAAAAGTCGCAGGCAAGAAGACCCGCGCACGCGTAGATAGCGTGCAGCATCAGGTCGATATAAACAACCTGACCCAACGTGACGTTGAAGCGCTGCCACTGAATGGCATCGGTCTGGTTAATCTGACTTTTGATGAGCCGCTGGTGCTGGATACCTATCAGCAGAATCCGGTTACGGGTGGGCTGATTATCATTGATCGCCTGACTAACGTTACCGTTGGCGCGGGGCTGGTGCGTGAACCAATCGTCCAGGAGCTTGCCACAGCTTCTCAGTTCAGCGCGTTTGAGCTGGAGCTTAATGCACTGGTGCGTCGCCACTTCCCACACTGGGGTGCGCGCGATCTGCTGGGAGGAAAATAATGGCGCTGCATGACGAAAACGTCGTCTGGCATGCCCATCCTGTTACACCGCAACAGCGGGAACAACGCCACGGTCATCGTGGTGTTGTGCTGTGGTTTACCGGGCTGTCAGGTTCTGGTAAATCCACGGTAGCAGGAGCGCTGGAAGAGGCGCTGCATAAGCTGGGGGTGAGCACCTATCTGCTGGATGGCGATAACGTGCGTCACGGTCTGTGCAGCGATCTTGGGTTTAGCGATGCCGATCGCAAGGAGAATATTCGTCGGGTTGGTGAAGTGGCTAATCTAATGGTAGACGCCGGCCTGGTGGTGTTGACTGCGTTTATCTCTCCACATCGCGCCGAGCGAAAAATGGTTCGCGAGCGCGTGGGCGAAGGGCGTTTTATTGAGGTTTTTGTCGATACGCCATTAGCAACGTGTGAAGCACGCGATCCAAAAGGGCTGTATAAAAAAGCGCGAGCGGGGGAATTGCGTAATTTCACCGGAATTGACTCGGTTTACGAAGCGCCTGAATCGCCAGAGATTCATCTTGATGGTGAACAATTGGTAACAAATTTGGTTCCTCAATTATTAGACCTGCTGAGGCAGGAAGATATTATCAGATCCTGAGACACCCGAGCTTGCATGCCCGGTCAGTCACAGTCACAGGATTAGATATGCGTAACAGCCATAACATTACTATTACAGAATCAGATACCTTCGCTGCCGACGACGAAACTACCTGGTCACTCCCAGGAGCCGTGGTCGGTTTTGTCGCGTGGTTGCTGGCGCTGGGATTCCCGTGTCTGATGTATGGCCCTAACACACTGTTTTTCTTCCTCTATACCTGGCCCTTTTTCCTCGCGTTGTTGCCCGTGGCGATTGTCGCGGGTATTGCCCTGCATTCGCTATTGAAGGGGAGATTGCTGCTGAGTATTGCCTGTACCCTGCTGGTGGTTGGCGCAATGTTTGGCGCACTGTTTCTGTGGCTACTGGGTTAGGCATACGTCCTTTCACGCGATCGCCGCTGTTGTTCACTGTCTGGCCATAATTCAAACCGTAACCAACAATGAGATTATGTTCTCCTTACACGGGGTATACGTAACAACGAGCAAATGTGGTACATTTGCCCGCGTTGTCGCGGCATTCCCGTCCGTTGATGTAAAGTTGTCAGCGGAGTTTATGGGATGTTGATGCCGTTTTTCAGGGGGCAGGATGGGTAAACTTACGTTGCTGTTGCTGGCTTTATTAGTCTGGCTACAGTATTCGCTGTGGTTCGGTAAGAACGGCATACATGACTATAGTCGCGTCAACGATGATGTTGCGGCGCAGCAAGCTACAAACGCGAAACTGAAAGCGCGTAACGATCAGCTTTTTGCCGAAATTGACGATCTCAATGGCGGGCAAGAGGCTATCGAAGAGCGCGCGCGTAACGAACTCAGTATGACTAAGCCAGGCGAAACCTTTTATCGTCTGGTGCCTGACGCGTCTAAACGCGCTCAGACTGCAGGGCAAAACAATCGATAAACCGTCCAGGGATTTAACATGGCAGCCACTTTAATGGACGTTTGCGCCGTGGTGCCGGCTGCCGGGTTTGGCCGCCGAATGCAAACAGAGTGTCCTAAGCAGTACCTCTCTATTGGCAATAAAACCATTCTCGAACACTCGGTTGATGCGCTGCTGGCTCATCCCCGGGTGACGCGAGTCGTCATCGCTATTAGCCCTGGCGACAGTCGCTTTGCCCAACTTCCACTCGCAGCGCACCCGCAAATTACCGTGGTGGATGGTGGCAACGAACGTGCCGATTCTGTCCTGGCCGGTTTGCAAGCCGCAGGTGAGGCCAGTTGGGTACTGGTGCATGATGCCGCGCGTCCGTGCCTGCATCAGGAAGATTTATCTCGTTTGCTGGCAATAAGTGAAACCAGCCGCATCGGCGGGATCCTTGCTGCGCCGGTGCGCGACACGATGAAACGCGCGGAGCCGGGCCGAACAGACATCGCCCATACGGTCGATCGCACCGATTTATGGCATGCGTTGACGCCGCAGTTTTTCCCTCGCGAGCTGTTGCATGACTGTCTGACCCGTGCGCTAAACGAAGGCGCAACCATTACGGACGAAGCCTCGGCGCTTGAATATTGCGGTTTTCATCCGCTGCTGGTCGAAGGACGCGCTGACAACATTAAAGTCACCCGCCCGGAAGACCTGGCGCTGGCGGAATTTTATCTGACCCGAACTATCTAGATACATCATTCTTCAGGTTGCCTGGAGGATGTTGTGTATATCAGGAGAAGGCATAATGCGAATTGGACACGGTTTCGACGTACACGCTTTTGGCGGAGTTGGCCCAATTATCATTGGTGGTGTGCGCATCCCGTATGAAAAAGGATTGCTGGCGCATTCTGATGGCGATGTGGCGTTACACGCGTTAACCGATGCTCTGCTGGGCGCGGCTGCGCTGGGGGATATCGGTAAACTCTTCCCGGACACCGACCCGGCCTTTAAAGGTGCAGATAGTCGTGAATTATTGCGTGAAGCCTGGCGGCGTATTCAGGCCAAAGGCTATACGCTTGGTAATGTGGATGTGACGATTATTGCTCAGGCGCCGAAGATGCTGCCGCACATTCCGCAAATGCGCGTGTTTATTGCCGAAGATCTCGGCTGCCATATGGATGATGTTAACGTGAAAGCGACCACCACGGAAAAACTCGGTTTTACCGGGCGTGGGGAAGGGATTGCCTGTGAAGCGGTGGCGTTACTCATTAAGGCAACGAAATGACTGCGTTTGAAGATCTGACGTATCTCCATGGCAAACCACAAGGCCATGGCGTTCTGAAAGCGAATCCGGAAGACTTTGTCGTCGTCGAAGATTTAGGCTTCGAACCGGATGGCGAAGGCGAGCACATTTTGGTGCGTATCCTGAAAAACGGTTGTAATACCCGTTTTGTGGCTGACGCGCTGGCGAAGTTCCTGAAAATTCACGCCCGTGAAGTGAGCTTTGCTGGCCAGAAAGACAAGCATGCAGTCACGGAACAGTGGCTGTGCGCGCGCGTGCCGGGCAATGCAATGCCTGATTTAAGCAAATTTGAACTCGAAGGCTGTAAAGTGCTGGAGTACGCGCGCCACAAGCGTAAGCTGCGTTTAGGGGCGCTGAAAGGTAACGAATTTACGCTGGTGCTGCGTGAAGTGAGCCAGCGAAATGACGTTGAAGCGCGTTTGCAGGCGATTAGCGAGCGCGGCGTACCGAACTATTTTGGCGCTCAGCGTTTTGGTATTGGCGGCAGCAACCTGCAAGGGGCGCTGCGTTGGGCGCAAAGCGATGCGCCGGTGCGCGATCGCAATAAGCGCAGTTTTTGGTTGTCGGCGGCCCGTAGTGCGTTGTTTAATCAGATAGTCAGTGAACGCTTGAAAAAAACAGACTTTAATCAAGTTGTTGACGGCGATGCGCTACAATTGTCGGGACGCGGAAGTTGGTTTGTCGCCACGCAGGAAGAACAGACCGAATTACAGCGTCGCGTCGATGATAAAGAATTGATGATTACAGCGGCATTACCGGGCAGCGGTGAGTGGGGAACTCAGCGCGACGCGCTGGCGTTTGAAGAAGCCGCTATTGCTGATGAAACCGCGCTGCAGTCGCTGTTGTTGCGCGAGAAAGTCGACGCATCGCGTCGTGCTATGTTGCTGTATCCACAACAATTAAGCTGGAACTGGTGGGATGACGTAACCGTTGAGTTACGTTTCTGGCTACCGGCAGGTAGCTTCGCCACCAGTGTTGTAAGGGAACTTATTAACACAATGGGTGATTATGCGTATATTGCTGAGTAACGATGATGGGGTCCACGCACCCGGTATACAAACGCTGGCGAAAGCGCTGCGTGAGTTTGCTGACGTACAGGTGGTTGCCCCGGATCGTAACCGCAGTGGCGCGTCTAACTCGCTGACGCTGGAATCCTCACTTCGCACGTTCACCTATGATAACGGTGATATCGCCGTACAAATGGGTACACCTACCGATTGCGTCTATCTGGGCGTGAACGCATTAATGCGTCCGCGTCCGGACATTGTCGTGTCTGGTATTAACGCAGGTCCTAATCTGGGCGATGATGTTATCTATTCCGGTACCGTTGCGGCGGCGATGGAAGGTCGTCACCTGGGCTTTCCTGCGCTGGCGGTCTCACTTGATGGGCATAAACACTACGATACTGCTGCCGCAGTAACCTGCCGTATCTTACGGGCGCTGAGTCGCGAACCGCTGCGCACCGGGCGCATTTTGAATATCAACGTGCCGGATTTACCGCTGGATCAGATTAAAGGTATCCGCGTTACTCGCTGCGGTAGTCGCCATCCTGCGGATCAGGTGATACCACAGCAGGACCCGCGCGGTAATACGCTGTACTGGATCGGGCCGCCGGGCGAAAAGTGCGACGCCGGACCGGATACAGATTTTGCCGCCGTCGATGAAGGCTATGTTTCCATTACGCCGCTGCATGTCGATTTAACCGCCTACGGCGCGCATGAAGTTGTTTCTGACTGGTTAGACAGCGTGGGAGCCGACACGCAATGGTAAGCAGACGCGTACACACTCTTCTTGAACAATTACGTGCGCAGGGCATCAGAGATGAGCTTGTTCTCGATGCACTTGCCGCCGTGCCGCGTGAAAAATTCATTGATGAGGCGTTTGAACATAAGGCCTGGGACAATATTGCTCTGCCGATTGGTCAGGGGCAGACGATTTCGCAGCCCTATATGGTTGCGCGGATGACTGAGCTGCTTGAGTTAACGCCGCAGTCCCGGGTGCTGGAAATTGGTACCGGCTCTGGCTACCAAACGGCGATTCTGGCACACCTGGTGCACCATGTGTGCTCTGTTGAGCGCATTAAAGGTTTGCAGTGGCAGGCGCGTCGTCGACTTAAACGGCTTGATTTACATAATGTTTCTACCCGTCATGGTGATGGATGGCAGGGCTGGCAAGCGCGAGCCCCGTTTGACGCTATCATTGTTACGGCAGCGCCGCCTGAGATCCCAACTGCGCTAATGATGCAGTTGGATGAAGGCGGCATTCTCGTCTTACCCGTGGGCGACGAGCACCAGTTTCTGAAACGGGTGCGTCGTCGGGGAGGCGAATTTATTATCGATACCGTGGAGGCCGTACGTTTCGTTCCCTTAGTAAAAGGGGAGCTTGCGTAGATACAGGCTCTGAATACCTGGAGTTTTCCTGGATATTCTGGAATTAGTAAGCGTATCGTGGTCACGTTTCCAGTGCCCAGTCCGATGCCTTGCACGGTGATTACGTCACTGGTTTTAACCAAATTTTCCTGGGGGATAAATGAGCGCGGGAAGCCACAAATTTACCGTTCGCCGCATTGCGGCATTGTCACTGGTTTCATTATGGCTGGCAGGTTGTTCAAATACCTCGAATCCACCAGCGCCGGTCAACTCGGTTGGTGGCAGTGCATCAACGAACACCAATTCCGGCATGCTGATTACGCCTCCACCAAAAATGGGCTCGACGTCGACAGTACAGCAAACGCCACAGATCCAGCCGGTGCAGCGTCCGACCACACAGTCAACACAGATCCAGCCTGTCGCGGAACAGCCTGTGCAGATGGAAAACGGTCGTATTGTGTACAACCGTAAGTATGGGAACATTCCGAAAGGTAGCTATACGGGCGGCAGTACCTATACTGTTAAGAAAGGCGATACCCTTTTCTATATTGCCTGGATTACCGGGAACGATTTCCGTGATCTCGCACAACGCAATAACGTTCCGGCCCCGTATGGCCTGAATGTCGGTCAAACTCTGCAAGTGGGCAACGCGTCGGGTACACCGATTACTGGTGGTAATGCTATTACCCAGGCGGATGCAGCACAGCAAGGAGTTGTGACCAACCCTGCACAAAATTCCACCGTTGCTGTTGCTTCGAAACCAACAATTACGTATTCTGAGGATTCAGGTGAACAAAGTGCTAATAAAATGTTGCCGAACAACAAGCCTGCTGGGACCGTTGTCACAGCGCCTGTAACGGCTCCAGCAGTTAGCGCAACCGAATCAACTGCAAGCTCAACGTCAACCAGCTCGCCAATCTCTACCTGGCGCTGGCCGACTGACGGCAAAGTAATCGAAAACTTTGCGGCTACTGAAGGTGGCAATAAAGGGATCGATATTGCAGGCAGTAAAGGACAGGCTATTGTCGCGACCGCAGATGGACGCGTCGTATATGCCGGTAACGCACTGCGCGGTTACGGTAATCTTATTATCATCAAACATAACGATGATTACCTGAGTGCCTACGCCCATAACGATACAATGCTGGTCCGGGAACAACAAGAAATCAAGGCGGGGCAGAAAATAGCTACCATGGGTAGCACCGGAACCAGTTCAACACGCTTGCATTTTGAAATTCGTTACAAGGGGAAATCCGTAAACCCGCTGCGCTATTTACCGCAGCGATAATTCGGCGGAACCAGGCTTTCACGTGCTAGTTCCGTTAGGGATCACGGGTAGGAGCCACCTTTATGAGTCAGAATACGCTGAAAGTTCATGATTTAAATGAAGATGCGGAATTTGATGAGAACGGAGTAGAGGCTTTTGATGAAAAAGCCTTGAGTGAAGAGGAACCCAGTGATAACGACCTGGCTGAAGAAGAGCTGTTATCGCAGGGGGCCACACAGCGTGTGTTGGACGCGACTCAGCTTTACCTTGGTGAGATTGGTTATTCACCACTGTTAACAGCCGAAGAAGAAGTTTATTTTGCGCGTCGCGCACTGCGTGGGGATGTCGCTTCTCGCCGTCGCATGATTGAAAGTAACCTGCGTCTGGTGGTGAAAATTGCTCGTCGTTATGGCAATCGTGGTCTGGCATTGCTGGACCTGATTGAAGAGGGCAATCTGGGACTGATCCGTGCAGTCGAGAAGTTTGACCCGGAACGCGGGTTCCGCTTCTCAACATACGCAACCTGGTGGATCCGCCAGACGATCGAACGGGCGATTATGAACCAAACCCGTACGATCCGACTGCCGATCCACATTGTAAAAGAGCTGAACGTCTATCTGCGTACCGCGCGTGAGTTGTCGCATAAACTGGACCACGAACCGAGCGCAGAAGAGATTGCTGAACAACTGGATAAACCGGTTGATGACGTCAGCCGTATGCTCCGACTCAACGAGCGTATTACCTCGGTAGACACCCCGCTGGGTGGCGATTCCGAAAAAGCGTTGCTGGATATTCTGGCCGATGAAAAGGAAAACGGCCCGGAAGACACCACGCAAGACGATGATATGAAACAGAGCATCGTCAAATGGCTGTTCGAACTGAACGCCAAACAGCGTGAAGTGCTGGCACGTCGTTTTGGTCTGCTGGGGTACGAAGCTGCGACACTGGAAGATGTGGGCCGTGAAATTGGTCTCACCCGTGAACGTGTTCGCCAGATTCAGGTTGAAGGTCTGCGTCGTCTGCGTGAAATTCTGCAGACTCAGGGACTGAATATCGAAGCGCTTTTCCGCGAGTAAGCACAAGTTCTATCAAGAAAGGCCAGTCTCATTGAGACTGGCCTTTTTCTATGTTTGTTGCCTGATGGCACTGCGTTTATCAGGCCTACGGGGAGCAGGACTTTGTAGGCCGGATAAGACATTTATGTCGCCATCCGGCAGATTAGTTCATCATCTTACGCACCAGACGTGTGAACTGCTCACGTTCTTCATCAGATAATCGCCCCAGAAACTCATCATCCACGCTATCGCCTAACGGAGTTGCGCTGGCCAGTAATTCTTCTCCTTGTGCGGTCAAATAAACAAACCGCCGACGCTTATCTGCCGGGTCATGTTCACGCCTGACCAGCTCCCGTTTTTCCATTCGGCTTAGCATTTCCGCAAGGGTTGCCTTGGTACAGACTGCGGCTTCGGTCAGGTCAACCTGCTCAATGCCGGGACGTTCAGCAATGGCACGCATTACCGCATACTGTGGTTTGGTCAGGTCCGGTAATTCATGTTGCCAGCGGGACGTATGCTGCTGGAAGAGCTGACGTAAAAGGTGAAATGCTTTATTTCGTAACGGCATGAGCGCTCCGGAATTCCTGTCAGTCTCTATCATAGCGGGTTACGCATCTTTTTTTAACAATTGCGGCTTTAGCGATCTGTGCGCGATGGCCTTGCCCGAAATGTTATGTGAGAGTATTTTAATCAAAACGTTCGTACACGAACAAAAATTGAGAAACTAAATGAGATTAATTGTCGGAATGACCGGGGCAACCGGCGCACCGCTTGGCGTGTCGCTATTGCAGGCGTTGCGGGAAATGCCCGAAGTGGAAACCCATCTGGTGCTGTCAAAGTGGGCCAAAACCACTATTGAACTGGAAACGCCGCACAGCGTCCGTGATGTGTCTGCGTTGGCCGATTATTGCCACAACCCGGCGGATCAGGCGGCGACCATCTCCTCTGGATCGTTTCGCACTGACGGCATGATCATTATCCCCTGCAGTATGAAAACCCTGGCCGGTATTCGTGCAGGCTACGCGGAAGGGCTGGTGGGTCGGGCTGCTGATGTGGTGCTGAAAGAAGGGCGCAAGCTGGTTCTGGTACCGCGTGAAATGCCGCTTAGCACGATTCATCTGGAAAACATGCTCGCGCTTTCCCGCATGGGCGTGGCGATGGTCCCGCCGATGCCCGCGTATTACAACCACCCGCAAACGGTCGATGACATTACGCAGCATATCGTTGCGCGTGTGCTCGATCAGTTTGGTCTGGAACACCCCAACGCCCGTCGCTGGCAGGGTTTACGGCAGGCGCAGAATTTTTCACAGGAGAATGAATAATGGCATTTGATGATTTGCGCAGCTTTTTACAAGCGCTGGATGACCAGGGGCAATTGCTGAAAATCAGTGAAGAAGTTAACGCCGAGCCGGATCTGGCTGCGGCAGCCAATGCGACCGGACGCATTGGTGATGGTGCGCCAGCGCTGTGGTTTGACAATATTCGTGGTTTTACCGATGCCCGCGTGGCGATGAACACTATTGGTTCGTGGCAGAATCACGCCATCTCTTTAGGCCTGCCGCCAAATACCCCGGTGAAAAAACAGATTGATGAGTTTATTCGCCGTTGGGATAAATTTCCGGTTACGCCGGAGCGTCGCGCCAATCCGGCATGGGCTGAAAACTGTGTTGATGGTGATGAGATCAACCTGTTTGATATTCTGCCGCTGTTTCGCCTGAACGATGGCGACGGCGGTTTCTATCTTGATAAAGCCTGCGTGGTGTCGCGCGATCCGCTGGATCCGGACAACTTCGGTAAACAGAATGTCGGCATTTATCGTATGGAAGTGAAGGGCAAACGCAAGCTTGGCCTGCAGCCGGTACCGATGCATGATATCGCGCTGCACCTGCATAAAGCCGAAGAGCGCGGTGAAGATCTGCCGATTGCCATCACGCTGGGTAACGATCCGATCATTACCCTCATGGGGGCCACGCCGCTGAAGTACGATCAGTCGGAATACGAAATGGCGGGAGCGCTGCGTGAAAGTCCGTATCCGATCGCTACCGCGCCGCTCACCGGCTTTGACGTGCCATGGGGTTCAGAAGTGATCCTCGAAGGGGTAATTGAAAGCCGTAAGCGTGAAATCGAAGGGCCGTTTGGCGAGTTTACCGGGCACTATTCCGGTGGACGTAATATGACGGTCGTGCGTATCGATAAAGTCTCTTATCGCACCAAACCGATTTTTGAATCGTTATATTTGGGGATGCCGTGGACGGAGATTGACTACCTGATGGGGCCGGCAACCTGCGTACCGCTTTATCAACAGCTGAAAGCCGAATTTCCGGAAGTGCAGGCGGTGAATGCCATGTATACCCACGGTTTGCTGGCGATTATCTCCACCAAAAAACGCTACGGCGGCTTTGCCCGCGCGGTGGGGCTGCGCGCAATGACGACGCCGCATGGCCTGGGTTACGTGAAAATGGTGATTATGGTTGATGAGGATGTTGATCCGTTCAACCTGCCGCAGGTGATGTGGGCGCTGTCTTCGAAGGTCAATCCGGCGGGCGATCTGGTGCAATTGCCGAATATGTCGGTGCTGGAGCTTGATCCGGGTTCCAGTCCGGCGGGGATTACCGACAAGTTAATTATTGATGCGACTACGCCGGTTGCGCCGGATAACCGTGGGCACTACAGCCAGCCGGTATGCGATTTACCAGAAACGAAAGCCTGGGCAGAAAAACTGACCGCCATGCTGGCCAACCGTAAATAAGGAGTAGCAGATGATTTGTCCACGTTGTGCCGATGAACATATTGAAGTGATGGCAAACTCGCCGGTAAAAGATGTCTGGACGGTATATCAGTGCCAGCATTGTCTATACACCTGGCGTGATACTGAGCCTCTACGCCGTACCTGCCGCGAGCACTACCCGCAAGCGTTTCGCATGACGCAGAAGGATATTGATGACGCACCGATGGTGCCGAGTATTCCACCGCTGCTGGCAGAAGATAAGCGCTAATCAACACGCCGGGTGCGGCTTCGCCTTACCCGGCCTACATATAGCGATATTTTGCAGGCCCGATAAGCGTATCACTATCGGGCATTACGGCGTTACACCAGACTCTTCAACCGGTAGATCCACTCCAGCGCCTGACGAGGCGTTAGCGAATCCGGGTCGAGGTTTTCCAGGGCTTCAACGGCGGGCGACGTTTCTTCCTGAGCTGACAGGAGCGACATCTGTGTGCCGTCGACCTGAGTTGCAGCAACATTCGGCGCGATGCTTTCCAGTTCGCGCAGTTTTTGCCGCGCGCGTTTAATAACCTCTTTTGGTACACCTGCCAGGGCAGCTACCGCCAGACCATAGCTCTTGCTTGCCGCACCATCCTGTACGCTGTGCATGAAGGCGATGGTATCGCCGTGCTCTAACGCATCCAGATGCACATTTGCTACGCCTTCCATTTTCTCCGGTAACTGAGTCAGTTCGAAATAGTGGGTGGCAAACAAGGTTAATGCTTTGATTTTATTAGCCAGGTTTTCTGCGCACGCCCACGCCAGCGACAGGCCGTCGTAGGTGGAGGTGCCGCGTCCAATCTCATCCATCAGCACCAGGCTGTTCTCGGTGGCATTATGCAGAATGTTGGCGGTTTCAGTCATTTCTACCATGAAGGTAGAACGACCGGAGGCCAGATCATCCGCCGCACCGACGCGAGTAAAGATCCGATCGATCGGGCCTATTTCCACTTTCTGCGCCGGAACGTAGCTGCCGATGTAGGCCAGCAGCGCAATTAACGCAGTCTGGCGCATATAGGTACTTTTACCCCCCATATTCGGGCCGGTGATGATCAGCATCCGTCGCTGAGGCGAGAGGTTAAGTGGGTTGGCGATAAACGGCTCGGTCAGCACCTGTTCAACCACCGGATGACGTCCCTCGGTAATACGAATACCAGGCTTGTCGGTGAAGGTCGGGCAGGTGTAATTCAGGGTATAAGCGCGTTCTGCGAGGTTGACCAGTACGTCCAGTTCTGCCAGCGCGCTGGCGCTTTGTTGCAAATCAGCCAGGTGCGGCAGCAGCATGTCGAACAGCTCATCGTACAGCTGTTTTTCCAGCGCCAGCGCTTTGCCTTTTGATGTCAGAACTTTGTCTTCGTACTCTTTCAGCTCCGGAATAATGTAGCGTTCGGCGTTTTTCAGCGTCTGGCGACGCACATAGTTAATCGGCGCCAGATGACTTTGCCCGCGACTGATCTGAATGTAGTAGCCGTGAACGGCGTTAAATCCAACCTTCAGCGTATCAAGGCCGGTGCGCTCGCGCTCACGGATTTCCAGTCTGTCCAGATAGTCAGTTGCGCCATCAGCCAGCGCTCGCCACTCGTCCAGTTCTTCGTTATAGCCCGGGGCGATGACGCCACCGTCGCGAACCAGCACAGGTGGAGCTTCCACTACGGCACGTTCCAGCAGTTCACGCAGGTCAGCAAACTCACCCATTTTCTCGCGCAGCATCTGTACGGGGGCACTGTCTACGCTTTCCAGTTGCGCGCGCAGTTCCGGTAATTGCTGGAAGGCATGACGCATACGGGCCAGATCGCGCGGGCGCGCAGTACGCAGGGCCAGGCGCGCCAGGATACGTTCAAGATCGCCGACCTGACGCAGCACGGGTTGCAATTCACTGGTGGAATCCTGTAGCGCGCCGATGGTCTGTTGGCGCTCAGTGAGGACTTTGGTGTCGCGGACCGGCATATGCAGCCAGCGCTTGAGCATACGGCTGCCCATCGGCGTCACGGTGCAGTCGAGTACCGAAGCCAGCGTGTTTTCAAAGCCGCCTGCCAGGTTCTGGGTAATTTCCAGATTGCGGCGCGTGGCGGCATCCATAATGATGCTGTCCTGCTGACGTTCCATGGTGATGGAACGAATATGCGGCAGCGAGGTACGCTGGGTATCTTTTACGTATTGCAGCAGGCAGCCAGCTGCGCATAATCCACGCGGGGCGTTTTCCACGCCAAAACCAATCAGATCCCGCGTGCCAAACTGCAGGTTTAGCTGCTGGCGAGCAGTATCGATTTCAAATTCCCATAGTGGACGACGACGTAATCCGCGACGTCCCTCAATCAGTGAGGTTTCAGCGAAATCTTCGGCATACAGCAGTTCAGCGGGATTGGTGCGCTGCAATTCTGCAGCCATCGTCTCGCGGTCGGCAGGTTCGCTGACGCGAAAACGCCCGGAGCTGATATCCAGTGTGGCGTAGCCGTAACCTTTACTGTCCTGCCAGATAGCGGCCAGCAGGTTGTCCTGGCGTTCCTGCAACAGCGCTTCATCACTGATGGTACCTGGCGTGACGATACGCACTACTTTGCGCTCAACCGGACCTTTGCTGGTCGCCGGATCGCCAATCTGCTCACAAATAGCAACGGACTCACCCTGGTTGACCAGCTTAGCGAGGTAGTTTTCTACCGCATGGTGAGGAATGCCCGCCATCGGGATAGGCTCGCCCGCAGACGCGCCGCGTTTGGTCAGGGAGATATCAAGCAACTGAGACGCACGTTTCGCATCGTCATAAAACAGTTCGTAAAAGTCGCCCATGCGGTAAAACAACAGTATCTCCGGATGCTGGGCTTTCAGCTTGAGATACTGCTGCATCATTGGGGTGTGGTTCGTGAAGTCCGTATCAAGTGACTCTTTCATATCGCTTTTGCTCTTTTTTTAATCTTTTTGGGGACCTGGGCAGTCTCACGTGAGCCCCTGGAAACTCACATAAACCCACAAATTTGTCATTCGAAAGCCGCCTGATGGGCAGTAACGACGAGCGTTGGCTCGACCTGAATGGTCTATCTTATCACCGACAACGACTGAGATTCATCCGTAGGTTTTGCCGCCAGAACGCTTATTGATTATTCATTTTCTGGCAAAGCATAATTCTGGCAGTACAGATAGGGGATCCCCTCTTTGGTAATCAGGTATGTCGCGCTGTTCAGCGCAAAAAAATCGACGTTGGATACGCTGGTGTTGGTCAGGAAAAAGTCGGGGAGGAGTTCCTGAATAAGGCTGGCGGGAGCCGTTTCGCGATTGGAAATTTGGATTTTCTGTGAAATCCAAACCGGGCTTGAGCCGTAGCTGGATTGTGTAAAAAGTACCATGCGTTGCACGGTTTGCTCATTATTTTCGGCATCTTTGATAATACCATCAATATTCACAATACCTTTACTGCCCCCGGTTTTAATATCAATAATCCCGCGGAACGAGCTTGTATTGCGTACAATTTCGATGGCAGAGCGGCAAGTGAGATCATGTAACTCGCCATTGTTCTTACTGTACCGATAGACGACAGTAAGAATAAGCGCAGCAAAACAAAGCAGCAGGATAATACCTGTCTGGATGCGGGACGTTCGGGGATATAAGTTCATTAGCTATCATACCGTGGATAATATACCGACTGACAGGCATTTTCTTGCCTGGCTTTTATCGGTGAGCGACACACCAGCACGGACAGTTTCTTAGACTCAGGATAGGTCGTGATATAGATAAATTTATGGTTCTGACACAGTCCTGGGTTTTTGTCGATAAACGCGGTATGCCGGGAGAAATTACTGGCATCGTTATTGAAATAATACTGACAGTCAGTGGGTGCTTTATCCGCAGTGATATAGCCTGAGAAATAATCATCGCTGGCTTGCCACGGATATAATATAAGCACACAAATTATCAGGGTAAGTGCCAACATTACTGTTTCTGCAGCCGTTATCAAAGGTTGACGCGGTGTGTCAGCCAAAAATTCCTCAATGGTGGCATCTGGCGCTAAGGATTCTTCCGCAGAAGCAGAGTTCTCCTCCGGTGTTTCAATGACCTGAATATCAAACTCTTCTTGAATGATCAGCCCTTTGCGGGGGATCGTTGTGATCAGCGGTTGTTCAAGCTCCAGCTGCTGCAAGCTTTTACGCAACGAGAGAATGCTTTGATAAAAGGCGTTGAAACTCACCTGGCGGTGATTTTTACCCCAACCGAATTCCAGTAATTCGTTTTGAGAAACCACTTGCCCGCGATGTTGAATAAGTAATAAAAGACATAACGACGCTGAGTGTTTGAGTTTTATCCGCTGATTGGGGTGATCTACCCGCGCCAGACATTGTGTGGCTGGCGTAAATATTATTCTATTTTCAATCAGATAACTGACATTGCCAGTCTCAGACATATTGTCTCTACTCTTGATGATGCGTCTGGTGGTTGTTTAGTCATGATACCACTGAGCCTATAAAGACCACCAGCATGGACCTGATTCCACAGCGAGAACCGCGAAGTGTTGCAATTTGGTATCATGATATAACAAGAATGATAACTTTTTAATGAAAATAAAACCCATTAAAATCAATTAATTGTATCTTTTTGGCTACTCTGCAAAGAACAGAAAGATGAAAAAATGTCGACAAAGATGATTGCCATTAATTCTTTATGGACAGCGCCATATACTGCCTGGCACCACCACGCGAAAACAGCATGAACCTTAACGCGTCAATGGCACCAGGGAATGCCGGTGGTAGATGTAGATGGGAATAAATGTCAGCTTGTTTGCGAGCTGACATTTATTTTTAGTGCTGAGTAAATTTAACCATCTTTTTGACTAAGCCATAATTTGCGGTAGAGAGTCCCATGTTCCAGAAAGAAATTGAAAATGCTGTAGTGCTCGTTGGCGATGAAATGAAGAAGTCGGATAATGCCTGGCTATCGTTACGTAAAAAACGTCAGCGTATTGATTTGAAGACCGATGGACATATTCTATTTCTGGAGAAAGGGACTGTCTCTGTTTATCGTGTGGAAAACGATTTAGTGACCGTGAGTATTTCTGCACCTGCTATTCTCGGCCTGCCACAAATGCGTACGGAAGTGGCTGGTCACTATTTACGTTGTGATACTGATTGTGAAATGTGGGCGATGAGCGTCCAAAATGCCGATCACCTGTTTACGACCAAAAACTTATGGAAGCAGGCGTTTGATATCTTAACGCATCATCTTCAACGTTATTTCCAGCGTGAGGCGTTGCAGTCGCACCGCACTATACGTGAGCAGATTATTGAACACGTGAAATATATCTGGGCAATGGAGCCAGGGGTTCGTGAGAAAACGTCCGTGTATACTTTTATTTTGACCCGTAACCATATCTCGCGTAGCGCCATCCATAAGGTATTACAGGAGCTGGTTAATGACGGGAAAATCATCCTGAATCGTGGAAAGCTCTCTTTTTGCACGCCGTTATAAACTCATGCGCTCCCCGGCAAAAATGTAAGGGAGCGCAACCTATCAACGTTCTCTGAGTGCTTCCGCGCGTGCGCGAATAATCGGTTTTAACAGGTAGCTCAGAATCGTTTTCTTGCCGGTGAGAATATCGACGCTCGCCACCATACCGGGAATGATCAGCATCGGATGCTCTTTTGTTCCCAGATAATTTTTATCCGTCTGCAAACGCACAATATAAAAGCTGCGGCCCTGCTTATCGGTAACGGTGTCCGGGCTTATCTGCACTACTTCGCCTTGCAGACCGCCATAGATGGTGTAATCGTAAGCGGTAAATTTCACCATCGCATGTTGACCCGGATGGAGGAAGGCGATATCGCGCGGCTGGATTTTGGCTTCGATTAACAGTTTGTCATCCAGCGGAACGATTTCCACTAGATCGCTGCCCGGTTGAATGACGCCGCCGATAGTATTCACCATCACCTGCTGGACGATACCCCGCACCGGTGAGGTGACCATGGTACGGTTCACCCGATCCTCCAGTGCTTTAACGCTTGCCTGGGTTTTACTCAGATTGGTGCGAGCTTCATTGAGTTGGGCCAGCGCATCGCTCTGGAAACGGCCACGGCTTTCACCGATTTTATTCTCAATCTCTTTAATTTCTGACGTGGCCTTGGGCAGCGACAGGCTAATAGAATTGAGCTGCCCGGCGGTTTCCACTTCGGTACGACGCAGGCGCAGCAGTTCGACTTTTGAAATGGCACCTGAAGCGAGCAGCGGCTCGGACATTTTGATTTCCTGACGGATTAACCCGAGGCTGTGCTTAAACTGATCCTCCTTTGACTCAAAGTCGCGCAGCTCCTGTTTTTTCTGCACCAGTTGTTCTTCAAGCCCGGAAATTTCGTTGTGAAATTGTTCCCGGCGGCTGTTGTACAGCTCGGTTTCTCCCCGGGCGACATCCGGCGCCTGGCTGGCTATCTCGGGTGAAATCACAAAGTCCCGGTTTTCAACTTCCGCCGTCAGGCGTTCTACCTTGGCGCGCAGACCGAGTTTGTCGGCTTCAGTTTCGCCAACGTTGGAGGCGAAGCGCGTGTCATCGAGGTGCAGTAATGGGGTTCCGGCGTTAACGATTTGCCCTTCATGCACATATAGCTCGGTAACAATCCCCCCTTCCAGGTTCTGGATTTTTTGCAGTTTTGATGAAGGGATCGCTTTGCCTTCACCGCGTGTCACTTCATCAATTTTTGCAAAACCAGCCCAGATGAAGGACAGCACCACCAGCGCGAGGATCACCCACAGCGTCAGTCGTATCACTCTTGGGGCGTCATCAATTATGGCCTGGCTAACCTCATTAATACTGTCAGTTTGATTTTCATCACGACCGCGAAAATAGTGCTGCATATAGCTGCGGGCACGAGTCAGGAGATCAGCGAGACGCATTAATTTGCCCCTTTTTCAACGCATCCATCACTACCCCTTTCGGACCGTCTGCGATGATGCGACCTTTATCAACAATAATCAGACGGTCAACCAGCGACAGCATGGAAGCGCGGTGCGTGACCAGTAATAACGTTTTTCCCGCAATGCAGGGGGCCAGTGCGTGTTTGATCTTCTCTTCGCTGGTGTTGTCCATCGAACTGGTGGGTTCATCCAGTAGCAGGAGAGGGGGATCAAGCAACAGTGCGCGCGCTAGCGCCACCGCCTGCCGTTGCCCACCGGAAAGCTGGGAGCCGCGTTCGCCGACCTGCAGGTTATAGCCGTCGGGATGCAGGCGTGCGAATTCGTTGACGCCCGCCAGTTCTGCCGCTCGCAGCATGGTTTCGTCATCGACATAGCGCGCTCCGCACAGCAGGTTATCGCGCAGCGTGCCGTTGAATAGCTGGATGTCCTGCGGCACGTAGCCGATGCTGTGGCGCAGATCGTTCACATCCAGCTGACGAGAGTCGATACCATCGATCAGCAGGTTCCCGGCGCTCGGCTGGTATAAATTGACGATTAGTTTACTCAGCGAACTTTTACCGGAACCGCTGCGCCCGATAATGCCGATGCGCTCACCGGGCTGAATGGTCAGGTTAATTTTGTGCAGCGACAGGTTTTGTTGCTCCGGGTAGCTGAAATCCACATCGCGAAATTCAATGCTGCCCTGTAACTGTTCACGCTTGAGCGGGTTTTCATCCGCACGGCGCTCCTGCGTCAGCGACATCATTTTCTCAGTGTTTTTGATGGTCAGCTTCGCCTGCTGATAGCGGGCGATAAGGCCGGTGAGCTGACCCAGCGGCATGAGTGCCCGACCGTTAAGCATGTAGCAGGCGATCAAGCCACCCATACTCAGTTTGCCGTCGATAATCATGTACACCCCGACGATGATCATCACCACGCCTGAAATTTGCTGGAACCAGCCGGTGAGATTGCTCGCCAGGCTGGACAAGGTTTTCACCCGCAGTTCGAGACGGCTCAGGCTACCAAGCGTTTGTTCCCACTGGAACTGGCGTTCGCTCTGGGCATTATTCACTTTGATGCCATCCAGACTGCTCAGGGTTTCAATCAGTAGCGCCTGGCGTTCGCTGGCGAGGCTCATGGTTTTTGCCACAGCAGCGTTGACCGGTTTTTGTAGTGCCCAACTGCACAACAGGGCAATCGGTAATGTCAGTACCGGGATCCATGCCAGCGCGCCGCCGATAATGCCAATAACAATCAGCAGTAACAGGGTGAAGGGCAAATCGATAATTGTCGTCAGAGTGAGTGATGAGAGGAAATCACGCAGCGACTGAAACTCGTGAATGTTTTGCGCAAAGCTGCCCACGCGCGCCGGGCGCTCTTTCATCTCCATGCCGATAATGCGCTCAAACAGGGTCGAAGAGATGATGAGATCGCTTTTCTTACCTGCAATATCAAGGCAGATACCGCGCAGCATTTTTAAGATCAGATCAAAGACAAAAGCCAGGCAGATGCCGACTGCCAGCACCCATAATGTGACCGTTGCCTGGTTTGGCACGACGCGGTCATACACATTCATGGTAAAGAGCGGTGTGCCGAGCGCAATCAGGTTGATTAACAGACTGGCCAATACCGCATCCATATACAGAAAACGCGACAGCTTCAGCGTGTCTTTAAACCAGGATTTGGTGCGCGGCAGAAAGGCCTCAGCCTGCAAATCGAATTCGTGGCGCGGATGCGCAAAAATGACTTTACCCGCATAGTTTTGCTCAAGCGTGGCGGCATCAACGCAAATTTCTCCACCTTCGCTTTCGCTGGGCATAAAGCGGGCGCTACCGTCATCGTTCCAGGCCAGCAACACCCCGGTTCCCCCAGAATTCAATAACAAGACCGCTGGCAGAGACATCGCTGGAATTTTATCGAGTGAGCGCGTGACGACTCGCGCCTTTAAACCGGCCCTTGCCGCCGCGCGTGGAAATATATTCAGCGTGAGCCGATCGTTTTCTAATGGCAGGCCACTGCTTAATGTTGAACGACTCGCCGGTTTTCCGTGCAGAGAACACAGAATTAGTAAGCTATCTAATAACGGGTCGTCATTATGGCTACGTGGGTCGTGATGTTGAGAATTAGGACGAGCGTGATTCTCAGGGACGTCATTTAATAATTCGGCTTGTGCACTCATTTTCGCAACCATTCTGACCGTGCACGGTTAAATAATAGCAAGCTAATTATAAGCGTGCAGGTCAGAGATTTATTGGGGATTAATAATTATTAATGAAGTTCCGGTAAGCTATTTTCTTCTGCTGAATCTACCGGTTGCCCCGATGGCGGAGGTGTAATTTTTAGAATATTCATTAATTCACCGGTGCGTTCGCTAATACGATAGCCACTGGTCATGGCCAGATAACGTAATTCAACAAGACGGCGTTTAGAGGAGAACACTTCATTTTCACTATCGAGTAAATCCAGCAGTGTACGCTCGCCAAGACTAAATTGATCCTGATAAGCCGTGCGCACTTTGACGCTGCGGTCGGCATATTCTTCCGCCGAAGGAAGCTGAGCGCGTGCGTTTTGCAGTGCGGTCCAGGCCAGGCGTAGCTCCTGATTCAGCTGGCGCAGCGTGTTATTACGTACATCCTGGGCCTGCTTGTGCAGATAAGCACGGGAGTTCATGTTGGCTTTGTCGCTGCCGCCCTGGTACAGGTTGTAATGCAGTTTGACCATCGCCTCCCACTCTTCGGTGTGCGCGCGAGTGGTATCGGTGTTGTTGCTAATCCCGCGGGAAAGCTCAACGTCCACACGTGGATAGAAGGTGGATTTCGACGCTTCGTACTGCTGGTGCGCAGCTTCGATATCCGCATTGGCAGACTTCAGTAATGGATTATTTTTTTCCATCCGACTTTTGGCATCTTCCAGCGAGGTGGGCAGTTGAGAGTCAATGCTCTCTGGCTGGCTTAAACCCTGCGGGTCCATGCCCGTCACGCTGACAAAGGTGGTTTTCGCGTCTTCAAGGTTAGTCTGCTCGGTCAGCAGGTTGTTTCGCGCCTGCGCCAGACGCGCTTCGGCCTGCATAAAATCCCCGGAGCGCCCAACGCCCTGATCGGTACGCAGTTTTATCTGGTCGTAAATGCGCTCGTGGTTCGCCAGATCGTCTTCAGCAAGGCGCACAAACTCTTCGCGTTGCAGCACGTCGAAATAGGCCTGAATCACCGCATAAGCGGTGCTTTCGCTGGTGTTCATCACGCTGTAAGCGCGTGAGTCTACGGTCGCTTTTTGTCGTGCCACTTCGCTGTTGGTCGCAAAGCCGTTAAACACATTTTGCTCAAGGCTGATAGTCGCCTCGTTAGGGGACTGAGTCAGGCCGTTATTGCGACCAGTCGCGCGGGTAGTTGCATCATCAACATTTTTGCGCCCGGCCTCGGCATTTAAATTCAGTGATGGCAAATAGCCACCTTGTGCCGCCCGCAGATCTTGCTCTGAGGAAAAACGGCTATTAATTGCAGCATTAACTTCAGGATGATTGGCTAATGCATTTTTAACTGTATTTTGTAAGTCTTCTGCATTTACTGCATTTATTGAAAAACATGAAAGCAGAAAAACTAAAAGCTTCTTCATGACATGAATGCCCTATATCTCACGGTTATGACATCCAGTTGTCATCGCTATCATCCATTTTTACAAACACGTTATATTAATTAACAAATGTGAATTATCTTAATTGAAGCCTGTAATCAGCTATTCAGCGACATGTTTTGTCACATCGTGTTTTATTTTTGGTTATTTTTTATTATATTCATTTGCCAGTCAAGTCTCATGTAATTGCATTCTATAAAATGTGTTTTTTTCTACATTGAGATATTAATGTTTACATTAATTGAATGTGATATTTGTTCGTTAATATATTAACGAGTTTATAAAAATAATGATGGTAATTAAGTGAGGTTACGGTGAGCAAATTACTCGGTGTGATCAAAGCAATTATTGGACAGGTTTACGTAGTTGATGCCAATGGTGCACAACGACTGGTTCATGAAGGCGACAGGGTATATAGCGGTGAAGAAATTGTGACCGGTGCCAGCGGTGCGGTAAGTATCTCTTTACCAGACGGAAAAACGCTGGATATAGGCCGTAATAGCCATTGGGGTGAGCATGGGCTACAGGTTAGCCATCACCCGGAAAGTAGTGCTCAGGATATTGCCGCCGCACAAAAGGCCATTGCCGATGGCGCTGACCCGACGCAGGTGCTGGAAGCCACCGCGGCGGGTAATGAAGCACCGGTAACCTTAGAAGGCGGCGGCGGGGGGCACACTCTGGTTCAGCTTGAACTGACCGGGCAGGTGGTTGATCCTACAGCAGGTTTTAACACCAAAGGTCTGGGAAGCCCGAACTGGGATATCAACTTGCCAATTGGAGGAATTGATGCAGGTTCCGCGAGTGTTTTCCCGCCTGAGGTGCAAATTACCGAGTTTGCCGGCAACGACGGTTTCATTAACAAAAGCGAATTCCACCAGACCCATTTAAGCGGCACCAGTAATCAAAATCACATCACTCTCACCTTCACCGATAGCCAAAAAAACACATTTACTGTTACTGTTCCGGTGAGCAACGGGCACTGGAATATTGATACCGATCTGGGGGGACTGGTTCCGGGAAATGTAACAGTGGTGGCAATCGCGACCGATGTGACGGGACGAACGGCAGAAAGTTTTGACCATGCACTGATTGATATTACCGGACCACACATCGACATTACCGTTGATAACGTCACGCCGGATAACATCATTAATTACGAAGAGTCACGTCAGCCGCAAACGCTGATCCACGGGTTGGTCGGCGGCGATGCTAAACCCGGCGATATCGTTACTTTATTGGTTGATGGTAACGAATATACCGGCGTTGTTACCGACCCCGGTAATGGGACTCTGACTTATACCATCCCGGTACTGACTCAGGGGTTACTGAATGACCCGAATATTCACGCCACATTAACTTCTACTGACGACGCAGGAAACACCACCATTGTTTCCACGGATCATCATGTCGATAACGACCTGTATGCGCAAAATGCCGTGACTATTGAAACGGTGGCGAATGATGATGTCGTCAACGCTAATGAGTCTCGTATGCCGACCACTATTTCTGGCGTTGCCAGCGGTGATGCGAAAGTGGGTGATCCGGTCACGTTGACCATTCAGGGCAAAGCGTTTCAAGGCACGGTTTTCGACGATCATGGCCAGCTACGCTATGAAATCGTTGTGCCTTCCGCAACCCTCAAAGAGGGGGCTAACGATGTGCAGGTGACGCTGGTCAGCCACGATGCGGCGGGCAACGAAGTGACTGCGTTCGCGCACCATACAGTGGTGCTGGATACCCAGGCACATAACGCCCTCACGATTGATGATGTCACGACAGATAACACCCTGAATCGTGCTGAGCTGTATATGCGTAACCAGGTGATTTCCGGAACCGTCAGCGGAGAAGACGCGAAAGCGGGCGACCCGGTACTGGTAGAGATCAATGGCCACCAGTATAACGGTCAGATCATCGATCTCGGCAATAGCACGCTGGGCTATCGTATTGCGGTGAACGCAGCCGATTTTGCCAACAACGTTGCAAAAGTCGATGGTTATATGGACGTGAAGGTAACGGTCACCTCTCACGATGCGGTGGGCAATCTGGCGATTGCCACCGACACCCACAGCGTGCATGTCGACAACTTCGCGGAAAACACGGTACATATCGATACCGTGGCGAACGACAATGTGGTCAACGCTATTGAAAACCGGATGACCACGCTGATAAGCGGCGTGGCAGGCGGCGATGCCAAAGCGGGGGATACCGTTACCGTCAGCGTGCAGGGGCAGGACTTTACCGGCAAAGTCGTCAACATCAACGGCGAGCAGCGCTACGAAGTGGCGGTGCCGGTCGGCACACTGCAGGAAGGTAAAAATGCGGTAGTGGTGACGCTGGTCAGCCACGATGCGGCGGGTAACGAAGTGACCGCGCTGGCGCACCGTACCGTGGTGCTGGATACCAAAGCGCATAACACCGTCAATATTCATGACGTCACCGCCGATAACACCCTGAACTTTACTGAGCTGTCGGCGGCGAAGCAGACGATTACCGGGAACGTGCGCGGGGAAGATGCAAAAGCGGGCGACCCGGTGCTGGTGGAGATTAACGGCCACCAGTATCACGGCCAGGTGATTGATAC